>DASVCP010000165.1:0-5691 GCA_036381555.1 Gammaproteobacteria bacterium | reverse complement strand
TGTGTCACCATGAATTTACGGCCGCCAACATTAAGTTGAAATAAAACCGCCTCCGTTGGGATGCAATACCTGTCCGGTCATATACGAAGCGTCTTCGGAGGCAAGAAACACGTAACATGGACCGACTTCGGCGGGTTGTCCGGCGCGCTGCATGGGAACATTTTCGCCAAAACTTTTCACGGCATCGGCATCGAAGCTCGCCGGGATCAAGGGTGTCCAGATGGGACCCGGTGCGACGCCGTTAACCCGAATTCCGCGGCTCACAAGCGAGCTGGCCAGGGAACGCGTAAAGGCCACAATCGCTCCCTTGGTCGATGCATAATCGATCAAATGGGCGCTGCCCCGGTAGGTGGTTATCGAAGTCGTGTTGATAACGGCCCCGCCGGCCGGCATGCGCTCGACCGCGGCCTGGGCAAGATAGAAATAGCCGAAGAAGTTGGTCCGGAACGTAGCTTCCAGTTGCCCGGCCGATATGGCAGTGAATTCCTCCTCGGGATGCTGTTCGGCCGCATTGTTGACCAGAATATCGAGCCTGCCGAAAGCCTCACGGGTTTGCTCCACCGCGTCGAAGCAGAACTGCCTGTCAGACACATCACCCTGCAGAACCAGGCATGAACCGCCCTCTTCCTCCACCAGTTGCCGGGTTTTCTCGGCGTCCTTTTTTTCGTCGAGAAATACGAACGCGACATCGGCGCCCTCGCGGGCAAAATGCACGGCCACCGATCGGCCGATACCGCTGTCGCCGCCAGTTATCAGGGCGGCTTTTGCCTTCAGCTTCTGGCTGCCTTTGTACTCGTCACGGATATAAACGGGTTGCGGCCGCATCCGCTGCTCTTCCCCCGGCTGTTTGCTTTGGTGTTGAGCGGGACGTTTTTGTAGATCCTTGTATTCGTTCATGGTTAACCTGTTTCAGGTGTTGAAAATCGTCGTTAACGCCGCCTCTCGGGAAAACACCCGATTGACGACCATGAAAAAAGCACATGACACCGCGTCACGCTGCCTGCAAATTCAGCGTCTGACTTTCGCGGTCATAGTTCTCCTCAACGAACCGCCAATTCACCACATTCCAGAAAGCATCGACATACTTCGCCCGGGCGTTGCGGTAATCGATGTAATAGGCATGCTCCCAAACATCACATGTCAGAATGGGGTTGCCCTTGGTGCGAATGGGGGTGTCCGCATCGTCGGTATTGACAATAGAAAGCGTGCCATTGGCATTTTTAACCAGCCAGGTCCAGCCGGAACCGAAGTTGGCCACCGCCGCTTCGGCAAAGCGCTTTTTAAACTCGTCCAAAGATCCGAACTCGCCCTTGAGTTTATCCAGTAACTGTCCTTGCGGTTGCCGCTCTTTTTGGGCAGACATGCAATGCCAGTAAAACGTGTGATTCCAAACCTGTGCGGCATTGTCAAAAATAGCACCGTCGGACTGCTGAATAATCTCGACCACCGATTTATTTTCGAATGGCGTGCCTTCAATCAGCTTATTCAGTTTGTCCACGTAGGCCTTGTGATGTTTTCCGTAGTGGTATTCCAGAGTCTCTTCCGAAATATACGGTTCGAGCGCGTCTCTTTCGTAAGGCAATTCGGGCAATTCGAACGTCATGATTTGGTACTCCTTTTCACGCTATCCACTTTCAGACGCCAGCAACCTCCATCGGGAAAGCAACATCGATACCAGAACTTTTTAGGGTACCCACCTCAGCATGTAGGATGCACCCTACAAGGGGCATCGACCCGGCAGCCGCCCATTGATAACTTCTGTAACATTAACGTCAAAGATTACAAATTTGGGTGTGAGCAATTAAAGTAGGTTGTAAAAACTATTGTAAAATCAACCAAATATGGTATATACATGACTTTCGAAATTACTTGGATCCACGAAATGCGTGATTTGCCTAGGTTTATCGACATGCCGGCCACAGACGCAGATACTTATTTTGCAAAAAATTTAAATTCTCAATAGGTTGTAAATTTTACTGCCACGACAACAAGCCGGGTCCTCACTTTACGATCGCGACAAAAGGGAATTTGGAAGCGAAGAAAGGATCAAGACCGGCACTGACGGAGTTAATGTTAACGGAGCGCTACGCTTATGCCACATACACTGATCGTTGACGATGACGATAACTTTTCCCCGGCGTTGGGGAAAATTGTGCAAAAACAGGGGTTCACTACCGATACCGCACGGACGCTTAAGGACGCCTACCCCAAGATAGAAGCAACCAACCCGGACCTCATCATTCTCGATATGATTCTTCCCGACGGGGACGGTCTGGATCTGATCGAGAAAATCGACCGGGATTCACGCACCAATATTATTGTAACCACCGCACACCCGTCCGTTGACCGGGCAGTCGCTTCCCTGCGTGCCCGGGTAATGGACTTCCTCCCCAAACCCGTCGACACCGACCGACTGAAAAGCCTGCTGCAGAAAATCTCGGAGAGAGCGCGCGACAACTACGAAGACAGCACCTGGCAGTTTCAGTCGGAAGGCAATCATGCTTCCTTCGGTTTCTTCGTGGGCAATTCCAAGCCGATGCAGAAGGTTTACAATCTCATCGAGCATGCCGGTAAGTCCGATGTCAATGTGCTGTTGTGCGGCGAATCAGGCACCGGCAAAGAGCTTGCAGCCCATGCCGTTCACCATCTGAGCAAACGCAAGGACAAGCCTTTTCTCGCCGTTAACTGCGGCGCCATTCCTCGCGATCTGATCGGCAGCGAATTGTTCGGCCACGAGCGCGGCGCCTTCACCGGCGCCAACCGCCAGCACCAGGGTTATTTCGAACGCGCGCATACAGGCACCCTGTTCCTTGATGAAATCACTGAAATGCCCATGGACATGCAGACCAACCTGCTGCGCATCCTCGAAACAAAGTCACTGCGCCGCCTGGGCGGCAGCGCGGACATTAAAATCGACGTCAGGCTGATTACGGCCACCAACCGTCATCCCGAAAAAGCGGTCCAGGAAGGCGCGCTCCGCAAGGATCTGTACTACCGGTTGGCGATTTTTCCAATCATGTTGCCGCCGTTGCGCAAACGCAAGGAAGATATCGAGGCCCTCACGAAGTATTTTATTCACATACTGGGGCAGGACACCGCAAAACCCATGACCGAGGAAGCGCTGCAACTGCTCAAAGAGTACAACTGGCCCGGAAATGTCAGAGAATTGCGCAATGCCGTACAACGGGCTTGTATCATGGCCATCAGCGATGAGGTAATCGATACGCATCATTTCAGTGAATGGCTCAACATCAGCAAAGCCGGGGACTCGTTCTTCGACGATCCGCTGGATATGAGCATCGGCACCACCATAGACGACGCCGAAAAACGCCTTATTATTGCAACGCTGGACAGCTTCAAGGGCAACAAACCGAAAACCGCCGAAACTCTGGGTATCAGCCTGAAAACACTCTACAACAAACTCAAGTTATATAACTTATAAGCTTGCTGCCACACCCACGTTCCTCGCATGTTCGGGAGGAGGCTTCACTGTTGCCATGCGGAATGTGAATCTCTGAGGCAGCAATAATAAAAAAGGCGAGTCTAACCAACCCGGGTTGTTTTCGTTTATAATTTGTCAACCGGCGACAGTGCTTATCAACCAACAGTAATGCAGCAAGCAATAACAATTAAAGATATTCCAGTCAGTCTATTCACAGAACTGGTGTCCCGTAATCATACTTACCTTTATTCGATGCTTGTGCATGACTTCAAAGGCCATCTGTCCTCCATTGCCATCAACCTGGAACTGCTGAAGGAAACGTTGTCACTCGAAGATGATTCACCGTCTATAAACGACGACATTGATGTTGCGACCACAACCCGCCAATCGATAGAGTCCATAGAGAAGGAAATCGAGAGCATCCGTGCATTCATGCAGACATTGCTAAGCAACGTCGAAATTCCCAGACTGTCCGCTGTTCCTATCAGTCTGGCAAGTGTGGTGCGCGGCGCCCGGGATTTTGTCGCATCGGAAATCAAACGCTACCAGGTTAAAATCGACATCCGGTCAGTGCCCGACGAAGACGCGATGATGATGGGCGACCTGCAAGTGATGCAGCAGATTTTCCTGAATCTGCTCCTCCACATTCTAAAACCCAAAAACCGCGAACCTTATACCATTGATATTTCCCTGACCACGGATGATTCAATGGTCGAAGTGAGTTTATCCCGTGAAACTCCGCAAAATACCCTCTCGCAATCCAACGGCTATTTTCGCGAGGAATTGCTGGTGGAAGACGATAACGGCGAAAACTTTCTGGACATGGCGCTGCGCGCGCATGGTGGAGGCCTGAATGTAGACACACGCGACAATCGGCAAATCTATACTATCCGCCTCCCTGTGAGCGGGTAAAATCCGCCAGCGTCTCGCTCAACAACGCAAGATCGGGCGGCTTTTCAAAATACGCGTTAAACGCCTCTTCATGCACCTGTCGGACCAACTCGGAACGGCTTCTTCCGGACAAAACCGCCACAAACGCGTCGGGCAACTCCCGCCTGATCCCGGTTAAAACTTCCGAACCGTCCATATCCGGCAAAGTCAGATCCAACAAAATGATTTCGGGCCTTATCGTAACGCACTTCTCAAGTGCCGCCTTGCCGCTATAAGCCGTTTCCACGCTGTAGCCTTTTATTCTCAACAAGCGGGCGATACTTTCAGCCGAGTCCCGGTGATCCTCGACGATCAACACCTGGGCGTTTTTTTTTGCCGCCTCGGGTTTTGCTTCTTTACGAAAGTCCTTGGCTGAACAGGCTCTGCCGATCAGGCCGATCAGATTTTCTTCATCGATCGGCTTGGTAATATAGTAATCGCAACCGGCGGCCAGGCACTTCTCCTCCTCGTACCTCATGGCGGCGGCGGTAACGGCGATAATAGCCCCCCGATAGTTAAGCTGGCGCAGCTTGCTGGCCACCGCGTAACCGCTTATACCGGACAAGTGAATGTCCAGTATGATAACGTCATACGGCCTGTTCTCCAGCTCTGCCTGCCTGATCACTTCCAGGGCTTTCTCACCGCTTTCCACACCGTCGGTCTCGGCACCCGCGTCCCGCAAAAGATATTGAATCATCTTCCTGATATCGTTGTGATCGTCGACCACCAAAATACGGTAAACGAATCCGTCTTGCTTGGGCTTAAGGGCGGCATTGGCGTACCTCTGCTTCCATACCGTTTCTTCAACAGAAGAACCCAAATTGCAACCGGTCAGTCCTATCGGGACAGCAACCTTGAATGTCGTTCCGCGACCCTCTTCGCTTTTGACCTCGATCTCCCCTTTGAGCAGCTCCACCAGCCGCCGCGTGATCGCCAGCCCAAGCCCCGCTCCGGGTGCGAAGGCGTTATCGCCCCGCACGAACGGATCAAAAATTCTATTCATGGTCCGGGCGTTCATCCCTATGCCGGTGTCGGTTATCGTAAACTCTATCACCGGGAACAGATCATGGATAACGCGTGTCTTCAATTTAATTTCACCCTTGTTGGTGAATTTGATGGCGTTGCTGACCAGGTTGACCAGAATCTGCCTGAGGCGTGTCTTGTCGGAAATGACGGTCTTCGGCACCGAATCGTCAAACTCGATTGCCAATCTCAGGTTCTTTTCCTCAACCCTGATCTTCATCAGTGAATAAATATCCGAAATCAGATCCTGCGGCGAAAATGCCTCCTGGCAGACATCAAGCTCGCCGACTTCTATC
>DASVCP010000164.1:0-6690 GCA_036381555.1 Gammaproteobacteria bacterium | reverse complement strand
GGATCAAGAAATCCGAATTCGAGATGTGTGGGAAGAACGGTGTGACCGACATTATCGAGGTCCTGATCGGTTATGACGGCATCGTGTTGGCGAACACAGCCAAGGCCGCACAGTATGATCTGAGCCTTCGCGATATCTTTCTGGCGCTGGCCAAGGAGGTTCCCAGTCCCGACGGCAGCGAGACTTTGGTTGCCAACCCTTATAAAACCTGGAACGACGTCAACCCCAAGTTGCCGAAAATTAAAATCGAGGTACTGGGCCCGCCGCCGACTTCGGGCACGCGCGATGCATTCAATGAACTGGCGATCGAGGGCGGTTGCAAAACCTTTCCCTGGCTGGAAGCCAAGGAGAAGAGCGACAAGAATGCTTTTAAAAGGATCTGCCGTACCATACGTGAAGACGGCGCCTATATTGAAGCCGGTGAAAACGACAATCTGATCGTGCAGAAACTGACCGCCAATCCCAACGCTTTGGGCGTGTTCGGTTTCAGCTTTCTCGACCAAAACCTCGACAAGGTGCAGGGTTCCAAAATCAACGGCCACGAGCCGACCTTTGAAAACATTGCCGCCGGCGATTACCCAATCTCGCGTCCGCTTTATTTTTACGTGAAAGAAGCGCATATGGGCCGGGTTCCGGGAATCAAGGAGTTCCTGGAGGAGTTCACCGGCGAGCGGGCCATCGGCGAAGAGGGTTACCTGGTCGACCGTGGTCTGATTCCGCTGTCTGAAGAGGAATATCAGAAAGTTGTCGACGACGTGGAAAATCTCAACAATTTATCCATGTGACTGCGGGTTCATGTGACCATCGGACTTTCAGTAACGAGAGCGGCGGGAGCGAACGTTCCCGCCGCGTTTAGGGTGATTAAATTGAACCGTTTCAGGTAATATCCGCGCATGCAGGTTTCCACGCTTTTTTTGGTTATTGCCGGTCTGGTGTTGTTTGCTTACCAGTTGGGTTTGCGCCGCGCCATTGCGGTAGCCGGCGGACCCGCCAAACAAAGGTCCCTGCATTCCCTGCCGAGTTACTATGGGTTGTGGGCGGCGTTCTGGTGCGGATTGCCGGCCTGCGTGATTCTGCTTTTGTGGGTTGTATGCCAGGATGCCATCATTACCCGATTGGTGGTAAGCGGTCTGCCGGAGCAGTATGCCGGGCTGTCTTCCGCGGAAATGACGCTGGTTATTAATGACATTAAGAATCTGGCCACAGGCAACATCGTTTCTTCACAAACCAATCCGGCCATGGAAGCCGCGGCTGCACACTATGTGAGTCTCCGCCAGACCGGCCGCACGATTTTAAGCGTAGTGGTGATCCTGATCGTGTTCGCGGGAATGCTGCTGGTATGGCGGCAGATCAACCCCGGCTTGAGGGCCCGCAACCGGGTCGAGTCCGTTATCAAAACCTTTTTGTTGCTTTGCTCCGTCATTGCGATTCTTGCCACGGTCGGCATCGTGCTGTCCGTGCTGTTCGAGTCGATCCGTTTTTTCGGCATGGTGCCCATCACCGAGTTTTTATTCGGCCTGAACTGGAGCCCGCAGATCGCCATACGTCCGGATCAACAGGCCTCGTCCGGCGCGTTCGGCGCCGTACCGCTGTTTACCGGCACGCTGTTGATCTCCGCCATCGCCATGCTGGTGGCGGTGCCGATCGGCCTGATGTCGGCCATTTACCTGGCCGAGTACGCGCACCGGAAAGTGCGCGCGGTGGCCAAACCGCTGCTCGAAGTGCTGGCCGGCATTCCAACCGTGGTTTACGGCGTGTTCGCCGCCTTGATGGTGGCGCCGTTTATCCGCGATCTGGGTGAATCGGTCGGCCTGTCGGTGGCCTCGGAAAGCGCGCTGGCCGCGGGGTTGGTGATGGGCATCATGATTATTCCGTTCGTCTCGTCGTTGTCGGACGATGTAATCAACGCCGTACCGCAATCGTTGCGCGACGGGGCATATGCGCTCGGTGCAACCCGCTCGGAAACCATCAAGCAGGTGGTGATTCCGGCGGCATTGCCCGGCATCGTCGGCGGCGTGCTGCTGGCGATTTCGAGGGCGGTGGGCGAAACCATGATCGTGGTGATGGCGGCCGGCCTCGCGGCGAACCTGACAGCGAATCCGCTGGAAGCGGTGACCACGGTCACCGTGCAGATTGTCACCCTGCTGGTCGGCGACCAGGAGTTCGACAGCGCCAAAACCCTGGCGGCGTTCGCGCTGGGTCTGGTGCTGTTCGTCGTGACGCTGTGCCTGAACGTAATTGCGCTGCACGTGGTGCGCAGATACCGGGAGCAATATGAATAGCGAGACTACGGCAACTGTAAGCGATGGGCGGCCCAGCACAATTGAGTTGGTCAACCGGACATTAAAAAAACGCTACGCGGCGGAACGCCGTTTCCGCTTATACGGACTGTGCTCGGTGGCCGCGGCCATAATCTTTCTGGTCTGGCTGCTCGGCTCCATTGTCTTGAGCGGTCTGCCGGCGTTTCAGAAAACGTTTATTCAGCTCGATATAACTTTCGATCCGGATGTGCTCGATATCAGCGATCCTGAGGATTCCGGTCAGTTGCGGACGGCGAATTACGAAGGACTGGTCAAGGAAGCGTTGAAGGCGCGCTTTCCGGACGTGAAGGGACGCAGTGATCGCCGCAGCCTGTACAGCCTGGTGAGTGACGGCGCTGTCTACCGGCTCAACGATATGTTGCGTAACAATCCCGATTTGCTGAACACCGCACAAAGCCTGTGGCTGGTCGCGGACGACGATGTGGATGTCTACTTTAAAGAAGGCGCCGGCGACGGCGGACGGCTGAACGAAAAGCAGTTGTCCTGGTTGAATGTGCTGGTGGAAAGCGGCGACGTCGACCAACGGTTCAACTGGACATTGCTGACCGCCGGCGATTCCCGTGAGCCGGAACTGGCCGGCATCCGCGGCGCGCTGGTGGGGTCGTTCTACACGCTGCTGGTGACGTTGCTGCTCTCGTTCCCGATCGGCGTCGCCGCCTCGGTTTACCTGGAAGAGTTCGCGCCGCGCAACAAGTGGACCGATCTTATCGAGGTCAACATCAACAATCTGGCGGCGGTGCCGTCGATCGTGTTCGGCCTGTTGGGCCTGGCGGTGTTCATCAATTTCTTCGGCCTGCCGCGTTCGGCGCCGCTGGTCGGCGGCCTGGTACTGACGCTGATGACGCTGCCGACCATCGTGATCGCCGGCCGCGCGGCGATCAAGTCCGTGCCACCGTCCATCCGCCAGGCGGCCCTTGGCATCGGCGCCTCGAAGATGCAGACCGTCACCCATCACGTGTTACCGCTGGCGCTGCCGGGCATGCTGACGGGCACGATCATCGGCATGGCCCGCGCGCTGGGCGAGACCGCGCCGTTGCTGATGATCGGCATGGTGGCGTTTATCGTCGATATTCCCGACGGCTTTCTGGCGCCGGCGACCGCGCTGCCGGTGCAGATATTTTTGTGGGCCGACAGTCCCGAACGCGGATTCGCCGCGCTGACTTCGGCGGCGATCATGGTGCTGCTGGTGTTTCTTGTATCCATGAACCTGCTCGCGGTGCTGTTGCGCAAGCGATTCGAGCGGCGTTGGTAAATCGGAGGAAGCTCTGATTTATTTGCGTTGGCGGCCGAAACGAGCTTTTAACGAAAATCCGGCAGGGAGCATAGTGACTTGCATAGCTTTACGATTGTGCCGAACTTTCGGAATAAGTCAGGTGTTCCTAAATCTGTTAGGATGGTGAGGAAACAATATGCAGCAGTCTGTCTCCTTGGGTAGAGAGGATATTTTGAACAGCGCAGACCAGACACAAAGAATAGTGATCCAGAGGCAGGAAGCCGCGGCCGAACCGGAGTTCGCCAAAACCGTCGGTGAAATCACCTCCCGCGACCCGCGCATGTCGATGCGGGACGTGGACGTATTTTACGGCGACAAACAGGCGATTCATCACGTAAGCCTGGATATCGGCAGCAACGAGGTGATCGCGATGATCGGCCCTTCCGGTTGCGGCAAATCGACCTTCCTGCGCTGCCTCAACCGCATGAACGACACGATTGAAAACTGCCGCGTTACCGGCAGTATCAAGCTGGACGATCAGGATGTTTACGAAAAGCACCGCGACGTGGTGTCGCTGCGCGCCCGCGTCGGCATGGTGTTTCAAAAGCCCAACCCGTTTCCCAAGTCGATTTACGACAATGTGGCTTACGGACCGCGGATACACGGACTGGCGGCCAACAAGGCCGAGCTGGATGAAATCGTTACCACCAGCCTGGAAAAGGCCGGCTTGTGGGACGAGGTGAAGGATCGGCTGGATTCGCCGGGCACCGGCCTGTCGGGCGGGCAACAGCAGCGCCTGTGCATCGCCCGCACCATTGCCGTCAGCCCGGAAGTGATCCTGATGGACGAACCCTGCTCGGCGCTGGACCCGATCGCGACCGCCAAGATCGAGGAACTCATCGACGAGCTGAGACAGAATTACACCATTGTCATCGTGACCCATTCCATGCAGCAGGCGGCCCGCGTTTCGCAACGCACCGCCTATTTTCATCTCGGCTACCTGGTGGAAGTGGGAAAGACGTCGAGGATTTTCACCAATCCCCGGCATAAACTGACCGAGGATTATATTACCGGCCGTTTCGGCTGATCTGACAGGGTCGTGTAACCATTGGACTAAATAAAGGAAAAGCGAGGTTCTTATGGCCAAATTAAGCCTGGGTGAGCATACCTCCCAACAATTCGAGCAGGAACTCGAAGATATCCGCAACAAGGTCCTGACCATGGGCGGCATGGTCGAGCAGCAGGTCGCCGACGGGTTGAAGGCATTGATCGAGTCCGACGGCGCGCTGGGCCAGACCGTGGCGACCTCCGATTACAAGGTGAACCAGCTGGAAGTCGAGATTGACGAGGCCTGCACCCAGATCATCGCACTGCGCCAGCCGGCGGCCAGCGATTTGCGGATTATCATGGCCATGATCAAGACCATTACCGATCTTGAGCGGATCGGCGACGAAGCGGAGAAACTCGGCAACTTCTCCGTCGAATTGGCGAGCGTCGACCGCGCGCCGGGCTATTTCACCAAACTCAAGCATCTGGGCGAACAGGTGCGCGAAAGCCTGCGCGGTTGCCTGGACGCGCTGGCGCGCCAGGATACCGAACAAGCCATGCGGGTGGCCATGAGCGACCAACTGGTCAACACCGAGTTCGAGGCGCTGATGCGTCAGCTGATCACGTTCATGATGGAGGATCCCCGCTCGATCAAACGCGTCCTGCAGGTGATGTGGTGCGCCCGCGCCCTGGAACGCATCGGCGACCACACCAAGAACGTCTGCGAGTACATCATCTTCATGGTGAAAGGCAAGGACATCCGCCACATCAGCCTCAACGAAGTCGAACAGGTCATTTCTTCTAGTTAAATAACTTATCCTCGCGCAGAGACGCGGAGAGAAAAATATATCCGCTTAGTTCAAGGAAAAGTCATCAAAGCCGCTTGGGCACCGCCCACCAAAGAGAAGATGGTGTTGCGGTTAATTCTCTTCAATAACAATTTTTATGGTTTTCTCTGCGCCTCAGCGTCTCTGCGCGAGGAAAGGTTTTTATTTTTTTGAAACTTTCTCAACGGCAACGTTTAGGTTGCCTTTGGCCAGGCGGACGTCGAGTTTTTCTCCCGGTTTGACTTCATCGGCATCGCGTACAGGCTTGCCCGAGCTTGGCTGGGTGACGATGGAATAACCGCGTGAAAGGGTGGCGAGCGGGCTGACGGTGTCCAGGTTTCGCATCAGGGCGTTCAGCGACCGCTGCCGGTCGGATACGGCCAGCTTGATCGCCTTGCCCAGGCGTTGCGACAACTGCTGCTGCAGGGTGGTCATTTGGGCGAGGCGGGCGCGGGGCAACGCGGCGTGCAGCGCCGCTTCCAGCCGCTGCAAGCGGGTGGCGGCATGGTTCACATTATGCCGCGCGGCGCGTTGCAGCCGCTGCTCCAGTTCGTCCAGCCGCTGGTTTTGCTGGTTGAGCCGTTGCTGCGGGTGCAGGCGTTGCAGCCGCTGCGACAGCGCCTGGAAATGGTGGTCATGCCGCTGCAGGCAGGTCCGGATGATATGTGCCATGCGCAGTATCAGCTGAGTGGCGTGACGTTGCAGGCCGGCCAGGTCGGGGGTCGCCAGTTCGGCGGCGGCCGACGGCGTGGGCGCCCGCAGATCGGCGGCAAAATCGGCGATGGTGAAATCGATTTCGTGTCCGACGCCGCACACCACCGGGATTTCGCAGGCAACCACGGCGCGTGCAACCCGTTCGTCGTTGAAAGCCTGCAGATCTTCGAGCGAGCCGCCGCCGCGCACCAGCAGCAGAACGTCGCATTCGCGCCGTTGTCCGGCCAGCGCCAGAGTTCTGACGATGTCGGCCGCCGCCTGGCCGCCCTGAACCTGTACCGGATATATGATTATCGGCGCCTGCGGATAGCGCCGCCGCAGAACATTCAACACGTCGCGCAACGCGGCGCCGGTGGGCGAGGTGATTACGCCAATCTGCCGGGGATGCGCCGGCAGGGGGCGCTTGCGGGCGGGGTCGAACAGGCCTTCCGCGTTCAATCGCCGTTTGAGCTCTTCGAAAGCGCGGCGCAACGCGCCGTCGCCGGCTTCTTCCATGTGTTCCACGATCAGCTGGTAATCGCCCCGCGGCTCGTAAAGCGCGATCCGGGCGCGTACCAGCACCTGCATG
>DASVCP010000163.1:0-2284 GCA_036381555.1 Gammaproteobacteria bacterium | reverse complement strand
TGATTCACTTCCGTTTTCCCGGTTACCGCACTCAGATATATCTGCAAATCTCCAGTGATATCCTGCTGTTAACACTGATGACGCACGCCAGCGGCGGGTTGGGCAGCGGCCTTGGGATTCTGCTGGTCGTCAATGTCGGTGCCGCCACACTGCTCCTCACCAACCTGGCCGGCTTTTTCTTCGCGGCGGTCAGTTCACTGCTGATTCTGGCCGAACAGTTCTATACTCACCTGTCGAGCGGAATTCCCGCAAGTTCCTATCCGCAGGTCGGCGCGCTGGGCGCCGCCTTCTTCGGCACCGCCGCGCTGGTGTCCACTTTAAAGCACCGCGTTCAGGAAAGCGAGCTGTTGGCCGAACAACGGGAACTGGACATCGAAAACCTGGCCCAGTTGAACGAACATATCATCCAGCAGATGCAAAGCGGCGTTGTGGTCATCGACAGCGGACTGCAAATTCGCTTGCTTAACCGCGCAGCCAGGCTGCAACTGAACATACACGGTAATACCGTACCTCTGACTCTGGAAACCGTGTCGCCGGAGTTGGCCGTACGCTTCAACCTGTGGCAGGACACCCCGACGGAAAAATCGACCCGCATCCGCTCGCCGGGCAGCCCGTTCGAATTGCAGCCGAATTTCATTCCGTTAGGGCCGGGAGGCAGGGCCGGCACGCTGGTCATCCTCGAAGACACCACGCCGTATTCCCGCGAATTTCAAAGCATCAAACTCGCGTCGCTGGGCCGCTTGACGGCCAGCATCGCCCACGAAATCCGCAATCCGTTATCGGCCGTTCAACATGCCGCGCAACTGCTCGCCGAGTCCGACAACCTTGATAAAAACGACAGACGTCTGACGGAAATCATCGACCAGCAAGCCACGCGTATGAACACCATCATCAGCAATATCATGCAGCTTTCCGTAAAGGACAAGGTGACACCGGAAGAAATCGATCTGGCCAGGTGGCTGAAGGATTTTGTAGACGAATTCGGCATGCACAACAGCCAATTGCAGGAACATTTAACCTTGCAGTTGCATCAGGATTCCATTCCATGCATTTTTGATCCCAGCCAACTGCATCAAATTGTCTGGAATCTTTGCGAAAACAGCCTGAAATACGGTCAGGACAAGCATGGCAAAGTCAAAATTCAACTCACGGCGGGTCTGGATGTCAAGTACAATGCCGCTTTTCTGGAGATCGAGGACTTTGGGAAAGGCGTGCCGCTCGAAATACAGGATGAAATCTTCGAGCCTTTTTTCTCCAGCGGCAACGCAAGCCCCGGCCTGGGTTTGTATATCGTCCGCGAACTTTGCGAATTCAATCATGCGAGTATACGCTATATCCATGATCGCTCTCGCGGCGCCGTTTTCCGCATACAGTTTTCTAATATTGAAAATCAATCCACAGATTTGCGCGGATGAAACACAAAAAACACGAGGGGTTTTATCGACAACCAACCACGTAAATCTGCGGCCAGGATAAAGTAATTAACACAGACAAGGATAAAAAAGAATTTCGGTACGAACAAACTTCAATACAAACGTTTGGTTTTTAATCTGCGACCATCTGCGGATAGAAAAGTAACAGAATAATGAACACAAACAAAATCCTAATAGTCGACGACGAACCGGATATCTGCGAACTGCTGGAAATCACACTGGCGCGCATGAATCTCGAAACGCAATCCGCCACCACA
This sequence comes from Gammaproteobacteria bacterium, assembly GCA_036381555.1. Classification (GTDB taxonomy): domain Bacteria; phylum Pseudomonadota; class Gammaproteobacteria; order HTCC5015; family HTCC5015; genus DASVCP01. The sequence continues at coordinate 594 of DASVCP010000163.1, read as the reverse complement.
CTGGACAAAGCGCGCGAATTACTGGCCATGCGCAAATTTGATCTGTGCCTGACCGACATGCGCCTGCCCGACGGCAACGGCCTGGACCTGGTCGACGAAATTCAGCAACGATATCCCGGCATGCCGGTGGCTGTCATTACCGCGCACGGCAACATGGAAGCGGCCGTTCGCGCGTTGAAAGCCGGAGCGTTCGATTTTATCTCCAAGCCGGTTGACCTGAAAAATCTTCGTCAACTGGTCGCTTCCGCGCTGAAACTTCAGCAAGGCAACGTTACGGGGGGCAATATCAAAAACGACGCGCCCCAACTACTGGGCGAATCCGAAAGTATCAAGATACTGAAAAAAACCATCGACAAACTTGCTCGCAGCCAGGCACCCGTTTTTATCCATGGCGAATCCGGCACCGGCAAGGAACTGGTCGCCAAGCTCATACACGCAAAAAGCGTGCGCTACGATAAGCCGTTCGTGCCGGTGAATTGCAGCGCAATTCCGATGGACTTGATGGAAAGCGAATTCTTCGGCCATGTCAAAGGAAGCTTCACCAGCGCCCATGCCGACAAGCAAGGACTGTTCGCCGCCGCCAACGGCGGCACG
>DASVCP010000162.1:0-10883 GCA_036381555.1 Gammaproteobacteria bacterium | reverse complement strand
CCCGTAACCCGCGAATCACTTTTTTCAGATTGTCGTCGGTAAGGTGAGAGTATTTTTGTTTTACCTTGGTCTGGATGGATTGTGGAAAGCGATAGCGATCGATAAAATTTTCCCGCTGGCGGCGCCCTAAACGAGCGCCATAGCGAAAAACTATCCAAACCAATCCGGCTAATGCCAGAACACCTATTATTTTCATCGTTTAGCCCTGACATTGACAGGTTCAAAAATTGTCCTTGTAGCCGACAAGGGTGTCAAGAGGATTTGTTATTCAGGTACATACGGGAAGCCATCCTTGGCTGAAGAGATTTCAAACTACCTAAAAGTAATCATCACGTGCCGATCCCTCAAAGCGTTTTTCCTGCAAACAGCATTTCTTGAAACCGACGACGGGAGCCGCAGGGGCAGGGGTCATTGCGTCCCAGTTTCTCAATCAGGTGTTTGTCGGATCCGACTACACGATGCCCGCATTTTACTCGGGTTTCTGACGGAAATCCCTTGCGCCGTTTACTGGTATGCTCGAAAGCAGAATTCATTGTTGTGTTTGCCGCCCATGGGACACCTCCTAAAAGTATCAGGAAAAGATCGCGCAATATAACACACGCTTCACTGTTTTAATTCGAATCCTGCTTCGTAAAGAAAGCGGTGAAGCTCGCCAAGATATTTTTTCGTGTCGCTGAGAAACCCGGTGTTGTGATCGCCCCCAATTACAAGCATGGACTTCGGCTCGCGGGCGGCGGCGAAAACGGCCTGACCGTGCGAATAAGGAATGATGTCGTCATTTTCGCTGTGTATCACCAGCACCGGCGCGTCGATGTCGCGCACGTAGGCCTCGGTGGCGTATTCATAGCGCACCAGCCAGCGGGCCGGCAGGAAAGGGTAGGCGGATTGCGCCATGTCCGCCAGTGACCGGAACGGCGATTCGAGGATCACAGCGCCGGGCGCGTGTTCGCGGGCGAGTTCCGCTGCGACGGCCGCGCCCAACGAGCGACCGAACACGATGATCTGTTCGGCGGGAATACCACGTTCGACTATCAGGTGATGCCAGGCGGCCCGCGAGTCCATCCGCGTTCCTGTTTCAGAGGGATTGCCTTCGCTGTCGCCGTAGCCGTGGTAATCGATGATCAGCACCGACAGGTGCAACGCCCGGAACAGCGCCAGCGAGTCCAGCCGGTGACCGATGTTGCCGGCGTTGCCGTGGAAAAACAATAACGTGGCGCGTGCATTTGCCAGCGGCAGCCACCAGCCGCTGATGTTTACGCCGTCCGCCGTCGTTAACGTTACCGGCTCGTAACGCCAGCCGCGATCGGCCGGTGAGGCAGTGACCGATTTACCTGCAACATTGGGCAGGTAGAGCAGATGACGCTGAAAGGCCCACGCCAGGATGACGACCAGGACGTAGATCAGTACAACGGTCAGTAATAATCGCAGGAGCATAGGCGCCTCCGAAAGCGTGTTTGAGAGGTTTTTTAATTCCCCCTCATCCTTGCCTTGACCACCAGGGATGGTGGAAATGCAGATTCTGTAAGGAGCAAGAATCTGCCTCCCTCAAGGGGGAGAAGGTATGGCATGCTTTAAAACAAGTCCTTATCGGTCACCGCACCCTCGGATGCCGAGCACACCAGTTTGGCGTATTTGGCCAGCACGCCGTGTTTGTAGGCGGGCTTGGGTTGTTTCCAGGTTTTACGACGGGCTTTCAGTTCTTTCTCAGGAACCTCGAGCGTGATGCTGCGCTTTTGCGCGTCGATGGTGATCGGATCGCCGTTTTTGACCAGCGCCAGCGGGCCGCCGACGTAGGCTTCGGGGGTGATGTGGCCGACCACGAAACCGTGGCTGCCGCCGGAGAAGCGGCCGTCTGTGATCAGCGCGACGTCTTTGCCGAGGCCGCGACCCATGACGGCCGAGGTCGGCGAAAGCATTTCCCGCATGCCCGGGCCGCCGCGCGGGCCCTCGTAGCGGACCACGATGACGTCGCCTTTCCTGACCGTGCCGTCGAGAATTTTTTGCAGCGCCTGTTCTTCCGAATTGAACACGCGCGCCTTGCCGGTGAAGCGCAAGCCTTCCTTGCCGGAAATTTTGGCGACCGCGCCTTCGGGTGCGAGGTTGCCGTAAAGCACGACCAGGTGACTGTCTTTCTTAACCGGGTTGTCGAGCGGGCGGACGATGTCCTGGCCTTCGGGGTAGGGTTTCACGTCGGCAAGGTTTTGCTTCAAGGTTTTGCCGGTAACGGTCAGGCAGTCGCCATGCAACAGGCCGGCGTCCAGCAACATTTTCATCAGCGGCTGGATGCCGCCGATGGCGACCAGTTCCGACATCATGTATTTGCCGCTGGGGCGCAGGTCGGCCAGCACCGGAACTTTTTTGCCGATGCGGGTGAAGTCGTCGATTTTCAGTTTGACGCCGGCGGCATGGGCCATGGCCAGCAGGTGCAGCACGGCATTGGTTGAGCCGCCGAGCGCGATGACCACGGTGATGGCGTTCTCGAACGCCTTTTTGGTCATGACGTCGAGCGGGCGAATGTTCTTTTTCAGCAGGTTCAGCACCGCTTCGCCGGCCGCGCGGCTGTCCTGGCGTTTTTCCTCGGAGACGGCGTTCTGCGCCGAGCTGTTGGGCAGGCTCATGCCCAGCGCCTCGATGGCCGAGGCCATTGTGTTGGCGGTGTACATGCCGCCGCAGGAACCCGGACCCGGAATGGCCTCGCACTCGATCTCTTTAACTTCTTTCAGCGGAATGGTTTTGGCGGCGTAGGCGCCGACCGCCTCGAAGGTCGAGACCACGTCGACCTTTTTCTCGCCATGCAGGCCGGGCATGATGGTGCCGCCGTACACGAACACCGCCGGGCGGTTGAGCCGCGCCAGCGCCATCATGCAGCCCGGCATGTTCTTATCGCAGCCGCCGATCGCAACCACGCCGTCGAAACCCTGGCAGCCGACCACGGTTTCAATCGAGTCGGCGATGACTTCGCGGGAGACCAGGCTGTACTTCATGCCTTCGGTGCCCATCGAGATGCCGTCGGAAATGGTGATAGTGTTGAAAATCACGCCCTTGCCGCCGGCACCGTCGGCACCTTCACAGGCTACTCTTGCCAACTGATCGATATGCATGTTGCAGGGCGTGACCATGCTCCAGGTGGAGGCGATGCCGATTTGCGGTTTTTTGAAATCCTCGTCCTTGAAACCCACCGGCCGCAGCATCGCGCGGCTGGGCACCCGCTCGACTCCGTCAACAACCTGGGATGAATAATGACGAATGGACGGGCGCTTGGATTGCTTGGACATCGCTTGGTACCTTTCAATAATTAAATGATGATCGTAAAGAGGCCGGATTATCGCAGAATCGGCTGATACGGAACAGACGCGAGTTTACCGTTGCCCCGCTTTATTGTTCTTGATCTATGAAAAGCCTGATGCAAAGACGCAGTGGAAGTATTAAGTAAAGTTTTAAATTGTTTTTCCTCTGCGTCTCCGCGTCTCTGCGCGAGGCAGGAAGTTTTATGAAAGATCCGAATTGGGCTTAATTATGACTTCGTCGCCCTCGCAGGCCAGCACCTTGCGGCCTTCGAGGATTTCGAGCGCCATTTCCCCGGCGAGTTCGCGGCGCCAGCCGCTCAGCAGGGGTATGTCGCGCTTGCCGCGTACCAGCCGTTGAATATCGCCGCGGGTGGCGAACAGGCCGGGACTGAGGTCGTGCAGGGCCGCCTGTTTGTGCAACAACGACATGATCAGGTCGGCCTTGGCTTCCTCGGCGGACGTGGGTTTGGGTGGAATATGAATTTGCGGCCAGAGGGCTTCCGGTTCGTTGCGCGCCGTGTCGATCAATTCCAGCAGCCGGGCTCCCACAGACGAGGCGGTCTGTTTGTCGAGGCTGCGGATGCTTTGCAGTTGCTCCTGGGTTTTTGGCAACTGGGTCGCCAGGTCGAGCAACACGTTGTCGGAAAGCACCCACTTGCGGGGCCTGTCGGTCTGGATCGCCCGTTGCTCGCGCCAGCGCGCCAAGTGCTTGAGGACGTTGAGGCGAACGCCTTTAAGCCGGTTTGATCCCTTGATGCGTTGCCAGACATTGTCCTGGTCAATTCGATAGGTGTCGGGACTGGTAAGGCGCGCCAGGTCGTTGTCCAGCCAGCCCAGTCGCCCCCGGTTGGCCAATTCGTCGCGCAGCGTTTCATACAGTGTTCGCAGGTAACGGACATCGTCCAGCGCGTAATCGATCTGCCGGCTGCTCAGCGGCCGCTTGCTCCAGTCGGTGCGGGTCTGCGACTTGTCGAGGTTGTGGTTGAGCAATGCCTTGACCAGGTTGGCGTAGCCGATCTGTTCTCCGTGCCCCAGCAATGCGGCCGCCGGCTGCGTGTCGAAAATCGGTTTCGGCAGTTCGCCTCGCAGGTGGAAAAAGATTTCCAGGTCCTGGTCGGCGGAGTGGAACACCTTGACGATGTCCGGGTTGTACAACAGTTCGAGCAACGGCGCCAGGTCGTTCAGCGCCAGTGGATCGACGCAGGCCAGCCGTTCGCTATTGCCGACCTGAATCAGGCACAGGCGCGGATAATAGGTCTTCTCGCGGATAAACTCCGTGTCCACGGCCAGCCACGGGCTGCCCTTGAGCTCGCTGCACAAAGCCTTCAAGGCATCCGGCGTATTTATAAAGGTGTCTGTCATTTAAGAAACCCATTTAACCACGGAGGGCACGGAGAACACAGAGGAAAAACCATAAAGTATCAATCGGATTTTTGACTGTTTTAAGTTGATGTTTGAAGGAAAGGTACTCAAGTTTTACATCAAATGCTTGAGTCTATTATCCGCAAAAACAACTTCTTAATATTTTCCTTTCTCTGTGTACTCCGTGTTCTCCGTGGTTAGATTAAAAATATAACATCAGGCATTGTTCAACAAGTTGCGCAATGAGCTGATGTTGGCGTTGCCGCGTTGCAGCCGTTCTTCCGGCGGCAGGTCGTCGGTGCCTTCCCATTGTACATCGTCTTCGGGCAGTTCCTTTAAAAAGCGGCTGGGTTGGCAGGCGAGCATTTCGCCCTGTTTTTTGCGATTCTGCGCGAATGTCAGAGTCAGGGTGCGTTGCGCGCGGGTGATGCCGACGTAGGCCAGGCGGCGTTCTTCGTGCAGAGCGCTTTCATCTTCTTCACTGCTGTGGTGCGGCAGCAGGCCGTCCTCGAAGCCGGTGATGAACACGTGCGGGAATTCCAGCCCCTTGGCCGCGTGCAGTGTCATGAGTTGCACGGCGTCCAGGTCTTTTTCGTTGTCGTTGCGCTCGATGATATCCATCAGGGCGAGTTTGCCTACCAGATCCTCCAGGCTCAACGAGCGCTGCTCGGGCGTATCCGCTACACGCCGGCAGAGACGGGCAACCCATTCCTGCAAGTCCTCGACGTTTTTCCAGCGTGATTCAGCCACGCTTTTGTCCTTGCAGGTAATCAACAGCCAGTCCTGGTAGTTGATGTCTTCAACCACGGTTTTAAGCAGTTGCTGCGCATCGTGTTCGCGGCTGGCGATGTCGAGTTCGTTCAGCCAGTCAGTGAAGCGGCCCAGGCGTGTGCGCGCTGCCGAGCCCAGCACGGAGCCTATATTCGGATGACGGCAGGCTTCCAGCAGAGACAATTCATGCTCGCGGGCGAAGTCACCGAGTTTCTCCAGCGTGTTGGCGCCGATTTCGCGGCGCGGGGTATTGATAATTCTAAGGAACGCCGCGTCATCGTCGGCGTTCACGATCAGCCGCAGGTAGGCCAGGATGTCCTTGATTTCGGCCCGGTCGAAGAAGGCGGTCCCGCCGCTGACTTTATAGGGCAGGTCGTGCAATCGCAGCACGCTTTCAAACGGGCGCGACTGGTGATTGCCCCGGTAGAGAATTGCGAAGTCACTGTTGCGGCAACGTTTCTGAAATTTCAAGTGAATGATTTCGGCGACGATGCGTTCGGCTTCCTCTTCCGGCGAGGCGCAGGGCAGTATCCTGACCGGATCGCCGTAGCCGAGTTCGCTCCAGAGTCGCTTTTCAAAGTGATGCGGGTTGTTGCCGATCAGTTGGTTGGCGCACTTGAGTATGCGGCCCATGCTGCGATAGTTCTGCTCCAGCTTGATGACTTCCAGTCCGGCGAAGTCCTCGATCAACCGGTTGAGGTTTTCCGGCTGCGCGCCCCGCCAGGCATAGATCGACTGGTCGTCATCGCCGACCGCGGTCAGTCTGCCGTTGCCGCCCAGCAACAACTTCACCAGTTCGTACTGCGCGGCGTTGGTGTCTTGGTACTCATCGACCAGCAGGTAGTGAATTTTCGATTGCCAGGTTTGCCGTGCCTCTTCATCGCTTTGCAACAGCCGTACGGGTTGCAGAATGAGATCGTCGAAGTCGACGGCGTTGTAGGCCAGCAGTTGCCGCTGGTAGCGGGCGTAAAGCTGCGCCAGCGCCAGCGTTTGCGGGTCGCCGGCGGTTTTTACCGCCTGTTCGGGCATGGTCAAAGCGTTTTTGAGATTCGAAATTGCCCACAGAGCCAGGCGCGGTTCCCCGTTGTAACCGTGCTCGTCGCTTTTAAGCAGCTCGGCCAATACCGCTTCGGCATCGGTACTGTCGAAAATGGTAAAGCCCCGCTTATAGCCGAGTGCCTGGCAGGCATTGCGGACGATGTTCAGCCCCAGGGTATGAAAGGTTGAGATCGACAGGGCCGCGGCCTGTTTGCCGCCGATTTTGGCGGCAATACGCTTGCGCATTTCCTGGGCGGCTTTGTTGGTAAACGTAACGGCAACGATGTTTTCCGGAGTGACTTTATCGTGACTGAGCAGTCGGGCGATTTTTTCGGTGATAACCCGGGTTTTCCCGCTGCCGGCGCCGGCCAATACCAGCATATGCCGGTCACGGATGGTAACCGCATGGTGTTGTTGAGGGTTGAGTTTGTTCATGTGAGGAGGGCTATTGTAACCAAGTCGCATGGGCCTGTTAACACTATTTGAGTTGGTGCTGTTGCGCCTGAAAAAGTGCCAATCGAGGCGCGAGGAGAGAAGTTTGGTGACTCCAAATGAGCGACGAGTAACGATGAGTGGCGCTTTTTCAGGCGCAACCCCCAATTTAATAAGCATGGGGCCGGCACTGTTTTTGCGCCCAGCGGCGTTATCAGGCGCTTATGTCCAGGGACGGACGGTATGCCGCGATGCAGGGACGCAAGGAGCGGTATGTATAGGGACTACACTGCGAGCATCCTGCCTTGCCGGACACAAAAACAGTGTCGGCATCGCTAACTCAAATAGTGTTAACAGGCCCTACAATACACGCTTGATTTTTCCCGGGTTTTGGGGTTGCGGTTTTGTTTGCCCCAGTGAGAGTTGCTTGTTACTAATCCTCACGGCGCTACTGTTCATATCGTCCTTCAAATGCCATACTTTACCGGACTGTACGCATATCATTCCATGATTATTGACCCGCGAACCGGTTTACTGGACGTTGCCCGGCAATTACCTTCCCCCAACTGTGATGACAGGTCGGCGGGCGACTTGCGGTTGATCGTTATACACAATATCAGCCTGCCGCCGGGAAAGTTTGAAGGCAACGCCGTCGATCGTTTGTTCACCAATGCACTTGATCCGACCGAGCATGAGTATTTCGCGCAAATTGCGGGTTTGAAGGTATCGGCGCATTTGCTGATTCGGCGGGGTGGTGACATCGTGCAATACGTGCCTTTTCATCGCCGGGCATGGCATGCGGGTGAATCCTGTTATCAGGGCCGGGTGGCATGCAATGATTTTTCAGTCGGTATAGAATTGGAAGGCGCCGATGACATACCTTATACCGAAGAACAATATGTGCAGTTGACCCGTGCCGTTGCCTGCCTGATCCGGACCTATCCAACGCTCAGTGCCGAACATATCGTGGGGCATTGCGATATAGCTCCCGGGCGGAAAACCGATCCCGGGCCGAGCTTCCGGTGGGACTACTTTGGCAGCATGCTTGCCGAACATTTGCACGAATGAATAAGGAAGGATTTTACCGATGGGACTGATTGTTATTATCACCAGTTTGATTTTGGAGCGGGCGTTCGGCCATCTGCAGCATTTGCGACGACTGGATTGGTTTCCGCAGTATCGCAGCCTGTTGTTCAGCCGAGTGCCGGACCGTTGGTCGTCCGGCATCGGCGGCGCGATTCTGATGCTCGCACCCGTCGTCCTGGCGGCGCTGTTTCTGCAATGGCTGTTGGACGATGTACTGTGGGGATTTCTGGAGCTGTTATTCAGTATCGCGGTGGTAACCTATTGCCTGGGACCGGAAGCATTCAATCAGCAGGTCGATGCATACCTGGAGGCGCGCGAAGCCGGAGAATACAGCAAAGCCGGCAGGATAGCCGAACGGCTGGTGGGCGGGCCGGTTTCCGACGATATCCACCGGCAGGCGAAGCAGGTGACGACCGCGGTTTTGTATGAAGGCAATATCCGCATTTTTGCCGTGCTGTTCTGGTTCCTGCTGTTGGGTCCGGCGGGTGCATTGCTTTACCGTGTGGCCGCCGCCTATGCGCAGGACGCCAACCAGCGCCTCGATGTTTCGGCACTGGAAACGCCGGAGTTCGAATCCGCCAATGCGGCGGTAAGAGTGCATGCATTGCTCGACTGGCTGCCGGCGCGGCTGCTAAGCCTGACGTTTTTCCTGTCGGGAAGTTTCGATGACGCCTGGCGTGGCTGGCGCCGGGCCTGGCAGGCCGAGCAGGATCTTGGCGAAAGCAGCCGCTCCATTGTGGTCAGCACCGGCTGTGGCGCCATGCGGCACGAGGTCGACGACGCCTCGGCCGAGACGCCGTCCTATGACAGCTACGATTTACAGTGGGTCAGAACGGCCAGAGCGCTGGTCTGGCGCTCGCTGGTCGTCTGGCTGGTGATCGTTGCGCTGTTAACCATGGCCGGTTGGTTTGTTTAATAAAATTAGCCATGGAATCCACGGAAAAACACGGAAATATATTATGTTAAAACAGGGAAGGGCGTTGGTTTAACTATCCTCTTTGATTTTGCCTGGTCTTCATCGCTCACCGTTAATTTTTGTTTTCTTTTTGCTTTTCTTCCGTGTCTTTCCGTGGAGTCCGTGGCTATTGATGAAGGGATGAAAAGTCGGGGGTGGGCGTGTACAATCGCGGTCCTGAATTACGTCCACTTTACCGGGAAACAACATGCCTTTGATTCGTCCTTTTGCCGGGTTGCGGCCGGTGCCGGAATACGCCGCCGATATCATCGCGCCTCCTTACGATGTGCTGAACAGCGCCGAGGCGCGTGAGCTGGCGGCGGGCAAGCCGTGGAGCTTTTTGCACATTTCCAAGGCGGAAATCGATTTGCCGGAAGATACCGACCCTTACGATCCGTCGGTTTATGCCAAGGCCGCCGGGAATTTACGGAACATGATCGAGCGGGGCGTGTTGATGCGCGACGAACAGCCCTGTTATTACGTTTATCGACTGACCATGGGTGACCACAGCCAGACCGGGCTAGTGGCGACCGCTTCGGTCGCGGATTACGACCGCAACCGTGTGCGCAAGCACGAGTTTACCCGCCCGGCCAAGGAAGACGATCGGGTGCGGCAGATCAAGGCGCTGAACGCGCAAACCGGACCGGTGCTGCTGGCTTATCCTTCGGAAGCGAAAGTGGACGCGCTGCTGGCGGAAGCGGCGCAGGGCGAACCGGTGTACGATTTGACGGCGCACGACGGCATTGGCCACACGCTATGGGTGATTCGGGATCAGAAAACCATCGATGCAATCAGTGCACGCTTTGATGCCATGCCGGCAATCTATATCGCCGACGGTCACCACCGTTCGGCCGCCGCTTCGCGCGTGGCGCACGATCTGGGGAAAGCCGACGACCATATGAGCCGTTATTTCCTGTCGGTGATCTTCCCGCATACCCAGATGAAGATACTCGATTACAACCGTGTCGTAACCGATTTGAACGGCCTGAGCAAGGCCGAATTCCTGGAAGCGGTGAAGAAACATTTCGAGTGCGCGGAGGAGTCTTCCGCCGTATCGCCGCGTAGCGCCGGTGAGTTCGGTATGTATCTCGACGGCCAATGGTATCGTTTGAAAATTCAACAGATACTCATTCCGAGCGATCCGGTCCAGCGTCTGGACGTCAGCCTGCTGGCAGACTACCTGCTGCAGCCCGTGCTTGGCATCGACGATCCGCGTACCGACAATCGTATCGACTTCGTCGGCGGCATCCGCGGCCTGGGTGAGCTGCAGAAACGCGTCGACAGCGGCGAGATGACCGTGGCCTTTTCGATGTTTCCCACCAGCATGAACGACTTGATGGCGGTGGCCGACGACAATCAGGTCATGCCGCCCAAGTCCACCTGGTTCGAACCCAAGCTGGCCGACGGCATGGTCTCGCACGTGCTGGATTAAAAAATATTTAACCACGGAGCGCACGAAGAACACAGAGGAGAGAAACAGAAAAAATTAAAAACCTTATTAACCGCGGAGGACGCTAATTATGTTTATTAATTATTCGCGTTAATTCGTGTGTATTCGCGGTTTCCTGTTCTTTTTTCTTAACTATCTTTTATTTTTATTTCTCTGTGTGCTCTGTGGCAGATGATCGCTCCTGCATTATCTGCACTTCCGCCGATCCCTGGCGGTCGTCCTCCGTGGTTAAGGCTTTTATATTAAAAAATCTCTCGGCCGTTTGGGTGGTTTCGGCGGCTAACTGTTCGATAGGTTTGCCGGTGATGTCGGCGATGACTTTTGCGATGTGCGCCAGGTGCATCGGTTCGTTGCGGCGGGTTTTGGGTTTGGGTTTGAGGTCGCGCGGCAGCAGGTAAGGGGCGTCTGTTTCCAGCATTAAACGGCCGGCGGGAATTTTATAGACGAACTCCCGCAGGTGATGGCCGCGACGTTCGTCGCAGATCCAGCCGGTAATGCCGAT
>DASVCP010000161.1:0-6675 GCA_036381555.1 Gammaproteobacteria bacterium | reverse complement strand
TCGCGCGCCAGGTTCAAACGGCCGGGGCCGGTGGTTACCCATTGACCGTTGATAATGTCGAATTCCATGATGTTGTCGCGCGCACCGCGGTCGTCGAGCAGGGAGCCGGATTGGCCGAAACCGCCGATGACGAACATAGAGTCGCCCACCACTTCAACGCTGAACCGCAACAGCTCGGCGTAGCCCTGATCGCCGCCGCCGCTGAACAACCATTGGTTGGTGGAGGGCGCATACCCGCCGAACCGGATAACGCCCGTTAAAATCGTCGACATGCTGGCGCCGACGAATACCTGCCCGAATCCAAAGGTGGTGTCGTTATAGGGTGCGATGTCGAGCATATCGATGCCCGGACCGTTGGGCGGCTGCAACGCTGTGGGCGACCAGCCGGTTGCGGGATCGAATACCATAAGACTGCCGGTGTCGAGCGGTACGTAAATTCTGCCGTCGACGGCGACCGCCGGGCGGGTGGTGGCCGCGGGCATCGACGGGCCGAAACTCCACGCGTCGGTGGCCGGATCGTAAATCTCCATGCTGTTCAACACGGTATTGGTGCTGCTCAAACCGCCGAGCACGTAGATCTTGCCGTTCAGCGCCACCGCCGAATGCCGGTATCGCGCGGTATTCAAACCGTCGACTTCCTCCCATGGCGGCAAGCTGAACACGCTGCCGTCAGTGGCGGTGAACGACGTGTCGATCAGCTCGATGGTTTCGTTGAGGGTATGCGACGTGAAGAACCCGCCGCCGTCGCTCGAATAAAAGATGCGCAGCGCGTAACCCACGGCGCCGATGCCGCTCTTGTAATATTCTCTTTCTGAATACTGGGTCGAATCGTCGTCGCAAATCGTGTTGCCGAGTATGGTCTGGCAACGCGCGTCCTCGAACGCGTATTCGGCCATGGTGGCGCTCACCTGGTTATAAATGCCGGGGAACAGGCCGTTCGAAACCGCAACTTCGTTACTGCCGAAATCGACGAACATGCCGCCGCCGGACCATTCGTCGCTGGCGGCGTTATAAATGGTTGCCAGCCCGGCGCCGTCGGTCGAGCCCAGCAACGAACCGTCGTCACCGACGGCGATATGCGTCCAGCGCGGCGCGAATTCACCGCCGCCGGTATCGCCGCTGACGATCAGCGGAAACGCTTCCCGTCCTTGAATCAGTGTCGAGGTCCCCAGGGTAATTTGGTAACGCCCGGTACGGATGTCTTCATCGGTGCCGCTGCCCTGGGCGAAGTTGATCGTTTCCCTGGTCCATAAAAACTCCCAGTAGTCGCCCTGTTGCGGGTCCAGGTTCAACGGCAGGGAGGTCGAGCCGCCACCGCCGCCGCTGCTACCGCCACCACCACCTCCACCACTGCTACCGCCACTGCTGCCGTTACCGCTGTTACCGCCGCCACCGCCGCCCCCACCGCCGCAGGCGGTCAGCAACAGGGCGACGATGCATAATGATCTGGCGACTGCATGGAACATTTGAGTTTCCTCTTTAATATAAATCTTCTCCCGCGACCCCCCGGTAGGGAACGCGCGCACGTTTAACAAGACACGGCGACCGGCGTAATGGTTGAATGGGGCGGGGGGATAAATTCGCTAAATAAGAGTATTATTTGCGTGCACAATAGCCCCGGAACCAACCTTTTCCGACGATCATGTGTCTAGCGGAGTATGAATGCAGCAACGACCTGAAGCCGAAGCGCTGAATCTGCTGCGACAGGCGTTGGCCGGCGATCAGGCGGCGTTTTGCAGTTTTGCCGAGAATTATCGCCGGCTGATTTATCAAATCGCCATCCGCTATCTGAATAACGAAGCGGATGCAATGGACGCATGCCAGGACGTAATGATGAACATTCTGCGAAAAGGTCATCTGTACCGTGGCGACGGATCGTTGGAAGGCTGGGTGCGCACCGTCACCGTCAACACCTGCAAGAACGCCATCCGCTCCAGGCACCCCGAACGTTTTGACGACGGTCATGATCCCGATTCACTGCCGTCCGGCGACAGCCCGGAGCAGTGCGTTGCCGGCCTGCAACATTCGGCGCATGTCAGGCAGTGCATCGGCCAACTGCCGGACAAGCAACGTATGACGGTGATCCTGAAAATTTACGAGGACATGACGTTGCAGGAAATCGCCGGCTCCCTCAACTGCACGCTCGGCACCGCCAAGGCGAATTTCTTTCACGCCGTCGCCAAACTCAAGCAATGCCTGGAGCGCCTGCTATGAACGGCAAACGCTGCGAAGACGTGCGGGAAAACCTGGCGCTGCATATCGCCGGGGAACTGGACGCTGATGACGCGCGCGCCGTCGCCGAACACCTGGCGGGCTGCGAACAATGCTCGGCGCAACACGCCGGCATGCGGCGAGTGTTCGAGCGGTTGCAAAACGATCATCCGCCGTTGCCCGGTGAGCGCGACTGGCAACGGCTCGCAAGCGATGCTTATATAAGGTGGCGCGACGAATCCGGCCGGACATGGCGCGCGCGCGGCCGGGAGCGCTTAAAGGCCTGGTTCACGCCGGCCGCCCGGCCGGTGCTGGCCGCGGCGCTGGTGTTGCTCACCGTCACGGCGGTTGTGTTCCTGGGCGGCAACGGCGACGTTTATAACCGCGTCGATTTTTATGCCCGGCATTTTGGCGAATCGCTGCCCGGCGACGGGCCCGGCGAGACTTTCGAAAGCCCTGATTACACCGTCATGGGTTTTTCCTACCAGTCGCAGCCCGGCTCGTTCGTGCTGGGCGTCGAATATGCGCGCACCCACCAGGCGTGCACGTTCGCGTTCGAACGGGAATGCGAGGACAGGGCAAGCCGCCTCGATCGCATCCTGAACGAATATCCGCATGCCGATTTCGACGACCGGGTCGGGTATTCGGCGGACCAGGCGCGGCAACTGGCAATGTTGCAGTCGTTGCAGGAAAACATTCGCCGGCGCCTGGACCCGCTGGAAGCGGAATATTTTCTGTATCGGTTCGGTAACTGGATACAGGATATGAGCCTGGCCGTCGCAACGGGCGCGGTCACGCTCGCCGGGGAAAAAGACAGGGCCGGCGAGTTTGCCCGCCTGGCCGAAAAGTTCAACCTGGCCAGGGGCGCGGTCGACGCGCTGACCGCGATCGAGGCGATCCTGTCGCGAGGCACGCTTGAGGCCGCGGATTACCAGGCGCTGCAAGCCCGGCTGGCCGAAATTTATACTATTCTTGCCTGATGAAATTATTCCGGTTGCTGTTGGTTTTGCTGCTTGTCCAGCCCGCCTGGGGCGGCATCTTCACGCCCAAGGAACGCGTGGATTTCTGGCGGCGGAATTACACCGTGCTGGCGCCGGACAGCGGCGTGCAGGTGGCCACCGCCCACAAAATTTTCGATACGGTCGTCGCCGCCGCCGGCGCCCGGCCCGGCGTCATCCCGCAACTGCTGGTGATCAAGGAAACGCCTTACGCGTTCAGTCTGCCGGTCTCGTTGCCCGACGGCGGCATCGTGATTTCCGCCGATATCCTCAAGCGCATTTTCGCCGAACCGGGCGACGCCGAATCGAAACTTGCCTTCATTCTCGGCCATGAACTGGCGCATTTGTATTCCGAGGATTTCTGGCACGTGCAGTTTTTCCGCCTGTTGACGCTGTACGAGTCCGGCGACCGCTCCGCTCCGGACGGTTACCGGTCGTTTCTCGACAATCGCGAGGAACTGGTCAAGAAGGAATTGTTTGCCGACGAACAGGGCCTGCTGTATATGACGCTGGCGCGCTACAATCCCGCCGTGATCGTGGAGAGCGGGCGCTACCAGAATTTTTTCGACGAATGGAACCGCAGGATTGCCGCGCCGTACGGCGGAAAATACGAACCGCTGGTGCCGGAAAGCGCGCGCCGGAAGGCGGTCGGCGCCAGACTGCGGCACATCGCCGAACAATCGATACTGTATCGTCTGGGCACGTTGTTTCTGATCGCCAACGATTATGAAAAGGCCGTCAGGCTGTTCGAGGAATACAGCCTGACCTTTCCCGGCAGGGAGGTCTATCACAACCTGGCGTTGAGTCACCATTTCGCCGCCGTTGCCCGTTACACGCCGGAGGACTATGTCAGCGGCGCGATGCCGTTCAAGTTCAGCTTCATGCTCGATCCCACCGAAAGACTTTTTCATAACGTCACACGCAACAGCGAGGACGGCGACAAACGATACTACGACGAGCATCTGGACAGGGCGATCGATTATTACAAACGTTGTATCCAGCTCGACCCCGGTTATCTGCCCGCCTATATCAACCTGGCGACCGCGCAGCTCGGCGCCGGTAATCATTACGCCGCCATCGGCCATTTAATGGATGTGGAAAAGGCGGCGCCGCCGGATAACCGTTCTCTGCAAGCGGCAATACACAATAACCTCGGCATTGCGTTTCAGTTGATCGGCCGACAGGAAAAGGCAGGGGAATATTTCCAGGCCGCCGTTGATCAATACGATTCGGCCGATGCCCGCTACAATCTGGCCAGGTACTGGCATTTGTCGGGCGACGAAGGCAAAGCCGGGCGATACTGGAAACAGTTTCTCGGCGAAGAAACGCACGGCCCCTTCGCCAGGATCAGCCGGGACATCCTGGCGATGCCGGTCACGGTGTCGGATGCGTTGAACGTTCATCCCGTCGAACACATTGCCGGTTTGCACGTTAATGCCAAAACCGATCGGTTGCCCGAAAGTCCGGGCATCGCCGACCGCAGAACCGTGCGGCTCGAAGACGGTGAACTTGTTTACTACCGTTTCGACAACGGCGTCGAAGCGGTGGCGCAAAACGGCCGCATCAGATTGATCGCCGCGCAAAACGGTTACCGTGGCGAGACCGGTCGCGGTATCGGCAACGGCGCCGGACGGGAAACCGTCGAACAACAGTACGGTTACGTGGGCAAAACCTTCGGCATGCCCAACGGCGAAATCGTCAATTACCCGCGGGAACGGATCGGTTTTCTGTTCAGAAGCGGCGAGCTGTACAGTTGGATTATTTATTGATGAAGCGGTCACGATTGCTGTTCGCCGCGTCGCTGTTGTTCACGCTGGCGTTTCCCCCTCGCGCCTTACCCGCCGACGATGCGGCCGCGCGCATCGACGCATTGATACAACGCGCCGAAACCGCCCGGCTTAACGGCGATCCCGGCGCCGCCGTCGAGGCTTTCAATAGCGCGCTGGTGCTCAGCAAACAGCACGACAACACACGTCACGCGTTTATCAGCGGCAACCTCGCCGGCCTCCACCTTGCAAACGGCGAACCGGCCCGGGCCGAACAGGTGTTGTTGAACGCCGTCCGCGCAGCCGAAAGCGAACCGGCCGAGCGTGAGTTTCTGCCGCGGTTGCACAACGATCTGGGCTGTGTCTATACGGAACTGGGCGATAAAGAAAAAGCCGGCCGGCACTTCGGTAACGCGGCGCAACTGGCCGCCGGCAACAACGATAGTGAACTGGAAGCCGGCGCGCTTTTCAATCAGCTGTTGCTGCAAACCGGTGACGTCGATGCGCGCGTCAAACTCTATGGCCGCGCGCTGCGCGCGGTCGAAACCATCGCCGACGCGGGTGCGCGCGACGAGTTGTTATTGCGGCTGGGCATACTGTCGTTGTCGGATTATGAATCGGCGCGATCCGCCGCGTTGCTCGACCTGGCGGTAAAATCGCTGGACCGCGCCGCCGCCGGGTTATCGCCGGAACGGCAGCCGGCGTCCCTGCACGAAGCCTGGGGTCGCGCGGGCAGGGCGCGCAAACTCGCCGGCGACGATATCGCCGCGGTATCGAATTACCGGCGTGCGATCCGCGGCTCGCTGCAACAGAACAACCTGGAACAGCTTTACCGCTGGTATTGGGAACTGGCGCGCATCAAGGCGGACGGCAACGCGTTGCCCGAAGCGTTGCAATACTACGAACTGGCGGTCGACGCGCACCAGAAGCTTTTCATCGGCGGGGACGGCGGCGCGGACCTGGGCGCGCAGGCCGAACTTTACAACGAGTTTCTGAGCCTGCTGCTCGACGATCCGAAACCCGGCAAGGCCGCGTTTGAAAAAGCCGTAAAAACGCTGGAAGGGTTGCGCACCGCCTCCATTCAGGATTATTTCCAGGACAGCTGCGTGTCGGAAGCCCGCCTGAGCATCGGCAATATCGCGGACATCATCGACGCGGACACCGCGATTCTGTATCCGTTGATGCTCAAGGACCGGCTCAGGGTGTTGCTGGTGACCCGCGACGATATTCACCAGCGTATCTCCGGGTTGAAGCAGGCCGAGGTAACCGGCGCGGCCGGACAGCTGAGAAAACTCATCAGGAACAACGACGAACTTTCCGCGCAAAGCCGCCGTTTGTCCGCCGCGTTGATCGAGCCTTTCGCCGATATTTTCAAGCGGCGAGACATTACCCACCTGATTGTTGTACCGGACCATATCACGGCTGCCATTCCCTACGCCGCGCTGGACTACGACGGACGTTTCCTGCTGGAAAGCTTCAGCCTGTCGATCGCCCCCGCGCTGGAGTTGACGCAATCGGACCGGGCGAAAGCCGGCAAGGCGCGGGCGCTGTACGCCGGCGTCAGCCTGCCGGTGTTCAACCTGCCGGCGTTGCAGCGGGTCCGCGACGAAATCGCGCTGGCGTCGAATTTCATGCCCGGCGAGACCCTGCTTAACAGCGGTTTTTCCGCCGCGAGCGTCGGGGAAAAACTGGCGTCCGGC
>DASVCP010000160.1:0-5106 GCA_036381555.1 Gammaproteobacteria bacterium | reverse complement strand
GCGGTTTTCCATCGTCTGCATGTTATCGGTGCTCCGCGTCGCATTGCCGATTTGATGTATGTGGCATTCTCTGCCGGCGTACTGCTGACCGCTTTCGGTTCATCGTACTATCATTGGCAGCCGGCCAACCAGACGCTGGTGTGGGATCGCCTGCCCATGACCGTCTCTTTCGTGTCGCTGCTTTGTCTGGTTGTGTACCATTATGGCGCGCCGCGTTTCGCCGCATTTTTGTTCGCGCCGCTGCTGGCCGTCGGTTTTTGGTCGGTGGCCTATTGGGCTTCCACGGAGGTGGCGGGCGCGGGGGATCTTCGTCCTTATGCGCTGGTGCAATTTTTGCCGCTGTTGATACTGCCTTTCATCATTCACGGCAGACAGTCCGCGGAGCTTCCGCGCCGTTATCTGTGGATGGCGCTGGGATGGTACATTGTTGCGAAACTGTTCGAAGGTTTGGACGGATGGTTCGCGGAAACATTCGTTGTAATCGGCGGTCATCCCTTCAAACATGTGTTCGCGGCTTTCGCCACGTTCTGTGTCGTGCTTGCCTACATAAAGAGCACCCCGGAAAAAAAGAACTGACGTTCCGGCCCGTTAAGAAGCGAGGAAGGTTGGCGTGAAACAGACCGATATTTTTTATCCGTTCCTGGCAATGATGGTGCTCACGTTATGCGTCTGGGCCTACATGTACGTGCTCAGGATCGGCTACATGATCGGGAACCGGATCCGGCCCGCCGATCTTGCCACGAGCGAAGCGGTCGGCAAGGTTTTGCCCGAGAGGATTAACTATCCTTCTCATAACCTGAAAAATCTGTTCGAGCTTCCTGTCTTGTTCTACGCGCTTTGTTTGTTTCTTTTCGTGACCGATCAGGTCAACGTCGTTTATCTTTACAGTGCCTGCATATTTGTCGCTTTTCGGGCTTTGCATAGTCTCGTTCACTGCACGGTCAATATCGTTGTCCTCCGATTCTTTGCATATATCGTTTCCGCCGTAATCCTCTGGTTTATGGTAATCAAGGCCGTAATCTCACTGCTGCGCGGTTGAGAGTGGTTGTCGCCGTGCGGCGAAGCCGCGATTGGCTTAACGGGTGCGCGGAGTGTATCATTCGACCCAGGAACAGGGACGAGTATAGATGACAAGCTCAATTTCAACACGGTTGCCGGGCTGGATTGCCAACCAGACGGGGAACCGTGCATACAGGCAGGCCGGAGACAACACGTACAGTTGTCGGCACGTTGAACCCAGCGAGCATGTTCCGACCTTGCTGGAGGATGCGCAAACGGGGTTGTTGAGCAAGCCTCGTAGTTTGCCGCCCAAATACTTTTACGACGAGGCGGGTTCGGCGCTGTTTGACCGCATTTGCGATACCCGGGAATATTATCCGACCCGTGCTGAATCGGCGCTGCTGCAACGTCATGCGCCGCAGATCATCGAGAAAACCCGCCCCGAGTACATCGTCGAACTTGGCAGCGGCACTTCCCGCAAAACCCGGTTCCTGTTCGATGCCTGTGCGGTGCTGGGCGAGCAGCCCGAGTACTGGCCGATGGACGTATGCGAACCCCTGCTGATCGAAACGGCGCAATCACTGACTGCCGATTACCAATGGTTGAGTGTGAACGCGCTGGTAGGCGACTATCACGGCGGGTTTGATTATTTCCCTGGTACTTCCGGTGACAGCCTGTATCTTTTCCTGGGAGGGACGATCGGCAATTTCAGTCAGCGCCAGGCGGTTGATCTGTTGACGCGCTTGCGCGCGCTGATGAACGGGAACGACAGGCTGCTGCTGGGGTTTGACCGGGTCAAGGACAGTGCCGCGTTGGAGGCCGCCTACAACGACGCAGAGGGTGTAACCGCCGAGTTCAATCTCAATCTGTTGCGGGTGTTGAACGAAGGCCTGGACGCGGATTTTGACGTCGAGGCGTTTGCGCATCGGGCCATATACAACAGGGATGACGCCCGCATCGAAATGTACCTTGAGGCGAAATCGCGGCAGCGGGTCGAGTTGGCCGCGCTGGGCGAGAGCCTGCTTATCGAGAAGGGCGAGCGTATCCTGACGGAGATCAGCCGCAAGTTTACATCGGCCGCCATTGAAAACCTGTTGCGCGAAAGCGGCTTTTGCATGGCTTCCCATTATGAAAGCGGGCAGCCGGCGTATTCATTGGTGCTGGCGGAACCGGAATAAAAAATAGAATTCAGGAGTCAGAATCCAGAATTCAGAATAAAGGCTTGGAGCCTCAGGTTAATCTGTAACACTTCTTCTGGCTTCTGGCTTCTGGCTTCTGGCTTCTGGCTTCTGGCTTCTGGCTTCTGGCTTCTGGCTTGACGGGCAGGGACGCGCTAATGCCGCGAGTGCATGGAATGCACAGGAGCAGTACTGGCTTCTGGCTTTTCCTCATTGGCATTTCTCCCGACTGTAACCATAATGTAACAACCCTGTCATAAGATCGCGCTGACTGTGACTAGCCGTTTAGGAGCTTGGGGTAGGCCGGATGAGAGGCAAACACATATTGATCGTTGAAGACGAGGCGGCGATACGCGAAATGATCGGGTTTGCGATGCGACGTTCGGGCTATGAACTCAGCGAAGCCGCCGACGGCCAGCAGGCGCATCTGCGAATCGCCGAAAAAGTCCCGGATGTGATTCTGATGGACTGGATGCTGCCGGACGTCAGCGGCGTCGAACTTGTCAGGCGTTTGAAGCGCGAAGAGCTGACCCGTGAGGTGCCCGTCATTATGCTCACGGCCCGCAGCAGCGAGGACGACAAGGTTTACGGGCTGGATTCGGGCGCTGATGATTATGTCACCAAGCCGTTCTCGCCGAAGGAGTTGCTGGCCCGCATCCGCGCGGTGCTGCGCCGACATGAGGGAGACCAGGACGAAGAAGTGATCCGGGTACGGGAGCTGGAGTTGAACGGCAGTTCTCATCGGGTCATTGTGGCCAACCAGGAGATCCATATGGGGCCGACCGAATTTCGCCTGCTGAAATTTTTGATGACCCATCCCGACCGGGTTTACAGCCGGGCGCAATTGCTGGATTATGTCTGGGGACGAAATGCCTATGTCGAAGACCGGACGGTCGATGTCCACGTTTTGAGACTGCGTAAACTGCTGAAGCCGTATCGGTGCGACAAGATGATCCAGACAGTCCGGGGTTCGGGTTACCGGTTTTCCGCAAAGAACTGAGACGAGAGTTTAACAGGCCCTATTCATGCTGAAAGTCTGGAATGACGAAAAGCTGTGGCTGTTGAGTATGTTGGCTGCCGGGTTTGTGGTGGGGCTGGTGACCGGGTATTGGAAGCTCGCGTTCCTCGGTGCGCTGCTGGTTTATTTCATCTGGCACGCCTGGCATTTCGTTCGTTTGCTGGAGTGGTTGCGGCTGGGCGCGGTGCCGAACAAGGCGCCTGATCTTCCCGGCGCATGGGAATCGGTTGTCGGCTATGTTTACGGCGTACAGCGCCGCAATCAGCAACGCAAGGGCCGTCTGCGCTCGGTGCTGGACCGCTTCAAACAGATTGCGGTCGCCCTGCCGGACGGAACGGTGGTCCTGCGAGGCAATTACGAAATCGATTGGGCCAACCAGGTTGCCGAAACGTTACTGGGGATCAGGCATCCGCAGGACGCCGGCCGGCGGATCTCCAACCTGATCCGTAATCCCGCTTTCCATGCCTATCTTAAGAACGCCCGCTACGAAGAACCGTTGGATATTCCTTCACCGGTGCTGGACCGGGTAGAGTTGAACATCCGGATAATCCCCTTCGGGGACGGCGAATACCTGCTCACCGCCCGCGATATCAGCAGTTTTACCCGGGTACAGGCGATGCGGCGGGATTTCGTCGCCAATGTGTCGCATGAGCTGCGGACCCCGCTGACTGTGATGACGGGTTACCTGGAGTCGTTGCTGGAAGAGCAGGATTTGGACAAGGAACACCGTCGCGTTCTGGAGTCGATCGAGCAGCAGGCGTCGCGGATGCTGCATATCGTCCAGGACCTGCTTGAACTGTCGCGGCTGGAAAGCGACCCCAGCCAGTTGCCCGATAATGAGGTCAGGATGCCGGCTCTGTTGGAAACGATTCTTACCGAAATGGCCCATCTGGTGCGCGACTCGGCTCATGAACTGGTATCGGACATCGATCAAAGCCTGTTGTTAAAAGGCGGCGAGAAAGAGCTGCATAGCCTCGTCACCAACCTGGTGCATAACGCGATCCGTCATACGCCGCGAGGGACCCGCATCCAGATCAGGTGGCACCTGGACCGGTTGAACCGGCCGGTGTTACGGATCGAGGATAACGGCAGGGGCATAGAGCAGGAACATATTGCGCGGCTAACCGAACGCTTTTACCGGGTGGATGCCGGCCGCTCGCGCGATACCGGCGGCAGTGGCCTGGGACTGGCCATCGTGAAGCACATCATGCAAAGGCACGGCGGCAGCCTTGAGATCGAGAGCGCGCCGGGTGAGGGAGCGAGTTTTATCTGCGTGTTTCCCGCGAGGCGCAGCGTCGTTATTTCCACCAAAGCATCATAACAGCCTGAATTCCAGTACCGCTCCTGTGCATCTACCGCTCCTGTGCATCCATGCACTCGCGGCATTAGCGCGTCCTTGCGCGTCTATGCACTCGCGGCATTAACGCTTCCTTGCGCGTCTACCGCTCCTGTGCATCCATGCACTCGCGGCATTAGCGCATCCCTGCGCGTCAAGTCAGGAGTCAGAAGACAGAATAAACGCCCGGCGTTCGGGGAAATTGACAAGCCTTTCTGGATTCTATTCCTGTCATAAAACGTTCATAAAAATGTCATACCCTTTTGCGAGTGCCCGACAATAATGGCCGGATCAAATAGGCTGATAGCCATTATTAATAATCCTGACGTTGGAGGTGCTTGTGAGAAAATTAACGCTGATTGCCGCTTTGATCGCGATTACGGCGCTGCAAGGCACGGTTTTTGCCCAGGCTGCGCGCGATCAGATCAATATCGTGGGTTCGTCAACAGTTTATCCGTTTACAACGGTGGTGGCGGAACGGTTCGGCAAAACCACCAAGTTCAGCACTCCCAAAATCGAATCCACCGGCACGGGCGGCGGTATGAAACTCTTTTGCAACGGTGTGGGGATAGACC
>DASVCP010000159.1:0-3391 GCA_036381555.1 Gammaproteobacteria bacterium | reverse complement strand
TTCGGTGACGGGCGGAAAATTAAAATCGCGTTCAAGCAGGGTGGGAAACACACCGAAGCGGTCATAAGCCTTGGTCAGCAACTCCCATACAGGATCAATCACTTTTGCTCCATGGGTGTCGACAATCAGATCGTCGGCTTCGTTGTAATGGCCCGCCACGTGGGCGTAGGCGATACGTTCGCCTGGTAATGCCAATAAGAACTGTTCTGCATTGTAGCGATGGTTTATCGAATTGACGTAAATATTATTCAAGTCGATCAGGAGATCGCAATCGGAGGCTTCCAATACGGCATTTATAAACTCGATTTCATGCATTTCTCTGCCGGGCGCCGCGTAGTAAGAGACGTTCTCGATGGCAATGCGGCGTTCCAGGATATCCTGCACGCGTCGAATTCTTGCCGCGACATGGTCGACCGCTTCACTTGTGAAAGGAATCGGCATCAGATCGTAAAGATGGGCGTCGTCAGAGCAATAGCTCAGGTGCTCGCTGTAGCAACGAATCCCGTGTTCGTCCAAAAAACGTTTGATGGCGCGGACAAGTTGTTCATCCAGTGGCGAGGGGCCGCCGAGGGACAAAGACAGTCCATGGCAAACGAAAGGATAGCGCTCGGTGAATCCCCGCAACTGCTTGCCGTAGCGTCCGCCGACCCCAATCCAGTTTTCGGGTGCGACTTCCATGAAGTCGATATTTTGCGGGTATGGATCGGAGAGCGGGCCCGTAAGGGCCCGCCTCAATCCGAGTCCTGCGCCGTGAACCGGATATCTTTTGCTGTTCACAGTCAGGCCAAAGGGTTACTCGGCGGTTTCATCTTCTTCTGCAGCGTCACCACATTTGCCTTCACCGCATTTACCTTCGCCGCACTTGCCTTCGTCCTCGGCTTTGTCTTCGCCGCATTTACCTTCGCCGCACTTCCCTTCACCGCACTTCCCTTCGGCCTCGGCAACCATGTAGCCGCCCGACATTTCGGAAACGGCGAAAGGATTCTGGTCGGCCGTAGCCAGCGGGCTGGCTGCCAGAGTGGCGGCCAGGGTAATGCCGACGGCGGATGCGATGGGTTTCAGCTTCGATTTCTCAACCATTGTAGTTCCTCCAAGAGCGTTAAGTACGAACACACTGTTAACCACATGAGCCTAGTTACCCAACCTATACGGTCTGAAGGTCGAAACGGATGCGTAATGGTTCGATCTTTTTATGTTATAGGTTGTTATTATCCCAGGTTGCCCCCTGTGGACCAAAAGACGCATTCTGCACCTTTCGTCAGGAGATTGCGAGTTGGTCAAGAAAATTTTTTTACCGGCTGCGGACGTGACGATTGTTCCACAAGGTTCAATCGACCGTTTTGTGAGAATATTCACATAAGTCTTCAATGACGCAGGCGCCGCAACGGGGTTTGCGGGCGACGCAGGTATAACGGCCGTGCAGGATCAGCCAGTGGTGTGCGTCTTTTTTGAATTCGTCCGGTACCGCTTCGGTCAATTTCCGCTCGACTTCCAGCACGTTCTTGCCGGGCGCCAACCTGGTACGGTTGGAAACCCGGAAAATATGCGTGTCGACAGCGATGACCGGATGACCGAAGGCGGTGTTCAGAATCACGTTGGCGGTTTTGCGTCCCACGCCGGGCAGGGCTTCCAGGGCCGCCCGGTCTTCGGGTACCCGGCCGCCGTGTTGGTCGATCAGAATTTTGCAGGTTTTCAGTATGTTGGCGGCTTTACCGTTGTAAAGACCGATGGTCTGGATATACCGTTTCAGACCCGCCTCGCCCAGTTTCAGAATGGCTTTCGGAGTGTTGGCGACGGGAAACAGTTTGGCGGTTGCCTTGTTGACCCCGACATCGGTCGCCTGCGCCGATAAAATAACGGCGATCAGCAATTCAAACGGCGTTGAATATTTCAACTCGGTGGTCGGTGCAGGGTTGGCCTCCCGCAACCGCCTGAAAATTTCAGCACGCTTTGTTTTGTTCATTTTGTAAAACCAAAAGATTAGCCACGGAACCCACGGAAAAACACGGAATTAAAATTTGTTACTTCTGGTTTTGCGTTATGTGCTATTTGCAGTTCGTCGGTTGTTTTTGAATTACCATGAACGTCATGTTTATGTTTTGATTATTTTTCCGTGTTTTTCCGTGGGTTCCGTGGCTGATTTTTAAGTTGTTGGCGCGCTCAGCGTTTCAGGTGCAACCACGGCCTGTTTTTGTTCGAGGCGGTTGTCGATGACTTTTTTCAGGGCGATCAGCAGGGCCATGCCGATAAACGCGCCCGGCGGCAGGATGGCCAGCAGAAAGCCGCGATAGTTTTCGACCAGGGTGATTTTCAATGCACGCGCCTCTTCCCCGAACATCAAGTGGGCCTGCGCGAACAGCGTGCCCATGCCGGCGGCTTCACGCAACGCACCCAGCGCTACCAACACCAAGGTGAAGCCGAAACCCATGGCCAGACCGTCGATGGCCGCGGCGATGGGGCGGTTCTTGAAGGCAAAGGCTTCGGCGCGACCGATTATGGCGCAGTTGGTCACGATCAGCGGGATGAAAATGCCGAGGATCAGATAGAGCTCATGGAAAAACGCGTTCATGGTCAGTTCGATGGCGGTAACGATGGCCGCGATAATCAATACAAAAATCGGGATGCGGATTTCAGGACGGGTCAGGTTACGAATCAGCGAGACGCTGACGTTCGACGAAACCAGGGTGAGAGTCGTTGCCAGTCCCAGGCCGAGTCCGTTTACCAGGGTATTGCTGACCGCCAGTAACGGGCAAAGCCCGAGCAGTTGCACCAGGCCGACGTTATTGGTCCACAGGCCGTTGCGGGTAATTTCGAGATAATTCGATTGAGTCATGATTCAACCCTATCGGTGGTAAAGAGATTTGTCTTTTCGCGTTCGAAGTATAGCAGGCTCTTGTAAACCGCCCTGACGACGGCGCGGGGCGTAATCGTGGCGCCGGTAAATGCGTCGAAAACGCCTCCATCGGGCTTTACCCGCCAATCCCCGGGTGAAGGACTGACCAACGAACGGCCGTTGAAACCCAGAATCCAGTCGGAGCGGCCGGTTTCAATGTAATCGCCGAGACCGGGTGTCTCCTTGTGCGATACCGCGCGAACACCTGCAACACGGCCGTCATAATAAACACCGACCAGCAGCTTGATGTTGCCGGAATAGCCGTCAGGCGCGATCACCGTTAGCACGGCGGCCACCGGCTGGCCGTCACGGCGGAAAAGGTAGACGGTGACCGCTTGTGTCGTGCCGAGTTCGGCGGGCGCGGTCACCTGGACAGTATCGGTTTGCGGCGAATTGTTGTAGCTTTCCGGCGGTACGATTTCGTTGAGGCGCTGGAGCAGCGTTGCCTGCTCATTGGCGGCTATTCGGTCACGCGTGCCGTCGTTTACCCATAGCAGC
>DASVCP010000158.1:0-2425 GCA_036381555.1 Gammaproteobacteria bacterium | reverse complement strand
GTGAATTCGCAGAATATCGAAAGTCCTCTTTCGAATGTCGTTAAGAGAACGGTCGGCGGAAGCTGATCGGTAACCCATTTTTTGGTAATCACAATATTTCTTTTGAAGCGGTTGTCGTTTCGTCTGAAACCAACCTGGTTTTCGGTATAAGTCTGAAAGGTATTCATATGAAACCAAATTACAAGTTTTTTTCGCGTGCTGTATTTTGTCTGAGCATGGGTTTAGGTATGTTTTCCGCCAATTCTTATGCGTTCGATATCAAGATGGATTTTGAAGATGGAACGCCGGGTCAGAAGGTCATGGGTGAATGTAACCCCGGAGCCGGACAGTATCGCTTTACGGGCGATGCGAATAACACCGTTTTCACCGGTGATGATGCTTTCGGCAACGGTCAAAGCGCGCGTTTGTCGATCAAAAAAGGAACCAGTGGTTTTGGCAGCTGGGGTGGAATAATAAAATTTGACAAGTGTGTCGGCGATGAGCTGCGGGAGGGCGATGAGGTTTGGATAAGGCTGCGGGCGAAATTTCCGCCCAACTGGCTGTTCACAACCGGTGAACGGTTGAAGTTTCTCCGGCTTAGATCGTATTCGCCCAGCGGCAGCGCATTTTCATACGTTGATTTTCAATTAAACCATCCTGACGGCATAGGAAAAACGTTTTACCCGTTTCACTTTATTCCCGAGTTTGATGCCGAAGGTGGCTGGGCGTTGTTGGGGAAGCCGTCACAGTACATTAACTTCGGAGTTTGGGAAACTTACGAGGTGTATCTCAAAATCAATCATGTTACGGCAGACGAGGATCCGGTAAACGGTGCGCGGATCGTTGCCTGGAAAAACGGCGAGCTGGTCGGCGAGGTAACCAATAAGCAGACTCTGCCGGGCCCTGGCTATACCCTGCGCGACTTCTATCTGTTTACGCATTGGAACGGTTACGCGGGAAAGGGCGACGCCCCCCAAAACCAATCCATGTTGATAGACGATTTGCGAATTACCAACGAGAAACCCGATATTTTGAATGGAGAGCGCTATATGATCGGTTTGGGGGAGCAGCTTATACCATCCTCACCTCGGATTCTTGATTAGTCGATTCGAGACCAAAGAGCTTGAGATATGCCCGCAGCATGGTTTCCTGGCTGAAGGAGACGACGGCATGGTTGCGGGCGTTGATGGAAAGCATTCTGGCCAGCTGCGGATTTTCGGCAAGCTTCTCGATAGCGGCGGCGATTTGCTCCGGGGAATAGGGGTCGACCATTAACGCATTTTTTTCATGGGTCAGTATTTCCTGGGGGCCGCCGCTGCGAGTGGCAACGATGGGCAGGCCGCAAGCCATGGCTTCCACGATCGAAAGCGAGAATCCTTCGCTTGTGGAACTTTGCACGAATATATCGAAATTATTCAAGACACGGGCCACATCGTTGCAAAACCCGCGAAAAAAGAATCGTCCCGACAGACTCAGGTTATCAACCCGGCGATGCAGCTCGGCTTGAAGGGGATTGTTGCCTTCCCCAACAACCAGAAATTTGTAGCGGTCGGACCTGCCGGCGAGAATCGCCGCCGCACTTACAAGCTGATCGTAACCCTTGGCGGGCCGGATGTTGCCGATAGCGCCGATTAGCAGATCATCATGCTTCAATCCTAACTCATTACGGATCTCGTCGTTGAAGGACGGCAGGAAGTTCTGAACCGGGATCCCGTTGTAGATGGTGACGCACTTTCCAGTATTTAGATTAAAACGCCGCGTCATTTCGTCGCGTAGATAATTGGAAACGAAAACAATACGAGTTGAGCCTGCTGTGATCACCCTGAATTTGAACTTGGCGAGGGTGTCATTGGGGGAAATATCGACATTGCCGTGAAAAACGGAGATAACCGGCACTCTGCAGATCAAACCCGCCAGACTGCAATAAACGTTCGAGCCGAACAAGTGCGACAGGATAAGGTCGATCTTGTGAGTGTGCACGATATTTATCAGTTGCGATAGGTATCGAAAGCTGAAGGATCCTTTGCTGTCAACGAACAGCGGGTCCAGCTTGCGCCGGCGTAGCTCGGCTGCCAGCCAGTCTTCACCCTTGATTGCCGCGAAGGATTGAATGTTGTATTGACGCACACCCGTTGCGACCTGCGCGAACACGGTTTCGGCTCCTCCGGGTCCGTCTGTGTCGATGGAGTGCAAAATATTTGTCATGGAGTGGTCCATATTCATCGGGAATGATGCAACTGCCTGAGATAATTCTTTAATTCGAACATGAAGGGTTTCATATCGTCGAGCCTGTTGATTTCATAGTGTAATCCCGGTTGCCAGGGAACAATAAAACGCCCTATGGCGCTCAGCTTTTCAACCAATGAGTACTCGCCGGTGCCGGACTTGAGTTTCATGTACAAGTGATCAAGATCGCCCATCAACCAGCGGCACAATCTGCCGGTGC
>DASVCP010000157.1:0-2025 GCA_036381555.1 Gammaproteobacteria bacterium | reverse complement strand
AACTCGCCACTGCCGTAATCCAGGACGATCAACTCGCCGTCGGCATCCTCGGCAAAGGAAGAGATGCTCAGATCGCTGTTCATCAGCAGTCGGCGTTCGTAACCGTTGTCGTCCGCCTGGGGAAACAGCCCCCAAATATTGCCCGTGCCGAAATCGCCGAATATATAAACGCCCTCCAATCCGGCCATGGTCTCACCGCGATAAACATAACCGCCGGTGACCGAAATCCCCTCGTCGCGGCCATACTCGGCTACAGGATCGATATAAGGGCCCGACGTGGTGCAGGCATTGGCGGTTTCCTGGAACCCTTCCCGGCAGCGCCAGCCGTAATTGCCGCCGCTGACGATAATGTCGATTTCCTCGGCGCGGTTCTGCCCGACATCGCCCAGCCACAGTTCGCCGGTTTGCCGGTCGAAACTCCAGCGCCAGGGGTTGCGCAGGCCGTAGGCGTAAATTCTCGGATCGGCGCCGGGATCATTTATAAAAGGGTTGCCGGGCGCGGGATCGCCGTTAGTGGCAATTCTGAGCATCGAACCCAGCGGTGTGCTGAGGTCTTGAGCGTTATTATCAGGATCGTTAGAAGAGCCGCCGTCGCCCAGGCCGAAATACAAAAAGTTGTCGGGGCCGAAGGCGATATGCCCGCCATTGTGATTGGTATACGGCTGCTCAACCTCGATCAGGTCGTCGCGTGTAAGTTGGGCGCCGGAACTGGTTGCCAGGGTTAGTCCGTGATCCGCGCTCACAAAAGCCGAAACAAAAGACACATTTTGGCCGGCAACATTTTCCATGAACGAAAGATAGATGAAGCCGTTGCCGACAAAGTTCGGATCAAACGCCATGCCCAGCAGTCCACATTCGTTGCAGGTGCTTAGGGGATAAAAAGCGGCGAGATTCACCAGCGTTCCAAGAGCGCCGGTGCTGGCGTCGAGCCGGTATATTCGGCCGCTTTGCTCAAGCAAATACCATATTTCCTCATCGAAGGGGTGGGGGATCAAACCCACCGGCTGACTGAAGGCGAGATCCGGGAAGATGCGTTCCAGTTGGATTCCGGCCTCGTTTTCGTCTCCGGGAGTATTGCCGGAATCGTCCGAGTCGTCGTGTAAGCAGGCTGCCAGACATACTGAAAACAGTATCCCTGTAAAGACCGTTCCGGCTGACTTGGGTGCCATACGCTACCTCCTGTTCTCCCGGCAGTATTGCAAAGTGCAGGTGCAAAATGTATGCGTGGGGTCACATCTTCAGCGCACGCCCAATCTGTCGTTTTCTCGTGCAATCGCCCGGTAGCCGATATCGGTGCGATAAAACGCATTGTCCCAGTGTAGCCGGGCAACCCGCTCGTAAGCCCTGGCCTGGGCGGCGGCGACCGATTCCCCCAGCGCGGTTACACAAAGCACCCGCCCGCCGTTGGTGAGCACATTTTTACCGTCGGTTTTGGTGCCGGCATGGAAAACTTTCGTGTCGGCGACGGAATCGTCTTCCAGGCCGCTGATCGCGTCGCCCTTGCGATAACTGCCGGGGTAACCGCCGGCGGCCATTACCACGCCCAGCGACGCCCGCGGGTCCCATGAGGCCGTCTCCCGGTCGAGTCTGCCTTCCAGTGCCGCCAGGCAGTGGGTCACCAGGTCCGAGCGCAAGCGCAACATGATCGGTTGAGTCTCCGGATCGCCGAAGCGGCAGTTGAACTCGAGCACCTTTGGCACGCCGTAGGCATCGATCATTACGCCGGCATAGAGAAAGCCGGTATAGGGACTGCCATCTCCGGCCATGCCGCGGACGGTCGGCAGAATCACCTCGCGCATGATTCGGTCGTGCATGTTAGGGGTTACCACCGGCGCCGGGGAATAGGCGCCCATGCCGCCGGTGTTCGGCCCCCGGTCGCCGTTGTCGCGGGCTTTGTGATCCTGTGAACTGGCCATGGGCAGTACATGCCGGCCGTCAACCATCACGATAAAACTCGCTTCCTCGCCCTGTAGAAACTCTTCAATCACCACCCGATGACCGGCCTCGCCGAACGCGTTGCCCGCC
>DASVCP010000156.1:0-5050 GCA_036381555.1 Gammaproteobacteria bacterium | reverse complement strand
AATTACTTGCTCAAATTGAAGATGCATTTAGGTTGACGTATGCCAAATTGCGCGAATACTTTGATCGCAGGATGGGCGGTGGAAAAGGTTTGTCGGAAACGCCCGACCCCGGAGGTTAGGTCCGGGGTCGGGACAAACATCTACGCGGCACTCATTGTTACGGTTTTTTGCTTTGAGATAAGCTTGTCAATCATACGCAAGTCTCTTTTGTTGAGCTTCATTGCGGAATCGACCCACAAGTTTGCCACCTCAAGCATTTGGTTATAGTTGAGAGGGTTGTGAATTTCCCTGATCTTCCGAATTGCGGTTATGGCGTTTTCACATCGGTTCTCTCTGTTTATGTGGCTGTACACCATCATTTCGCCTTCGCCTTCATTGGCCAGAATGTCGATCAGGCCTATTTCATAGAGCTCTTCCGCTGAGAACAACTTACCACTCATCAGTACTCTTTCAGCCATTGCGGGGCCAATTTTTCGTGATAAGAGCGTGTAAGCGCCAATTCCGGGAAACGAATTGAAAAGAATATCCGGGAAACCGAATTTTGCGTTTCTCTCGGCAATCAGTATATCCGATGAGAGTGCAACCTCAAAGCCTCCTCCCAGTGCATCGCCTTGGACGAGAGAGATATGCGTGATTCCCTTTTGATGCATTGTTGCGCCGATGTATAGGAGATCAAGGCAAGTGTGGGCATAGTCAGTAAGTGTGACTTTGTCTTGTTTCTGAACCAATTGTTTGAATAATTCAAGATCCCCGCCCAGACTGTATATGTTTTGGATACTGGATGCGCTTACAAAATAACGCGTCTCATGTGTTACCGGTGCGTTTTGTTTGTTACACATTTGCTCGCAAAGTCGCATAAGTTCGCGAGTAAGCGTAAATGTAAAGCAGGGTCGGGGATATGGATTGAAGAAACACCATTGAAGTTTATGTTTTTCTTCGTAATGAGTGATTAGTTGATTGTAACCAACATCCGGGCGTGTGGGTTGGTTCGTGTTAAGAGTATAAAGCGACGATTTCTCATTCATAGCAACTCTCCTTTTGCAGAGTTATCAAGCTAGGGCGGTTCTTTTCAATTATAGTAAGATAACTGTTAAAACAACCAGAACCAAGTCGCTGTTTTTCGAGTGCTCCAGATTGGCATTTTCTTAAAAATAATCTTCAGTCTTTGTCATAACTTTCGGATAAATAAGAGCGGACGAAAGGGGCGTTTGCTGGAAATTTGTCGCACAGGTTGTTAAGCACCAATCCGACGTAAATTTAAACTAAAATGATTTGTTAAAGTGGATAAGTATATTCCGAAGTTGCAAGGGTAAGATTCAGGAGGAGTTCATGAAAAAAAAAGTGGTGCTGATTACGGGTTGCGGGTCGGGCATTGGCAAAGCGTTGGCCGAAGGTTTCTCTAACTGTGGGTGCAGCGTGATCGTGACTGACAAGAACGGGAGCGAGCTTGAGTTGCTGGCGGCGGTGGGAATGACATGTATGCCTTTGGATGTCAGCGATTCGTCAAATATTCAAAAGGTTATCGATGAAGCGTTAAAAATCGAAGGAAGAATTGACGTGCTTGTAAATAATGCCGGTTTCGGGTTGATGGGGCCGATGTTGGACATTGCCAAGGAGGACATAGTACAGCAGTTTCGAACGAATGTTTTTGCACCGCTTGAGCTGATGCAGGCCGTCGCGCCCGTGATGCGCCGGAACGGAAGCGGGTTGATTATCAATATAGGCAGTATTTCGGGAATCGTGCCAACGCCGTTTGCCGGCGCCTATTGCGCATCGAAGGCCGCATTGCACGCGATTTCGGATGCGGCCCGGATGGAACTTGAGCCTTTTGGCATTCGCGTGCTGACCGTGCAGCCGGGTGCGATAAGGTCGGATTTCGGTGCGAATGCAGTCAGAAGGGTTATGAATATTGTCAGGGAGAACTCCTGGTATTTTCCTCTCAAGGATGCGGTTATTGGCAGAGCCAATGTTTCCCAGGAGGATGCCACGCCGGCTGAAGAACTGGCGGAAAGGCTGGTCGCTATCGCCTTCCGGGACCGGCCGCCGGCCATCGTCAGGATTGGCAAGAAGAGTACCATCCTGCCGCTTTTAAAGTTATTATTGCCTGTGAAAACCCTCGATAAAGTGCTTAAGAAGATGTTCTCGCTCTCTTCCTTTCGTCCAAGCCCGTGATGTCAGTCCGCATTTTGATCATAATACTGATGGCGATGAGTTTTCAGGTTATCGCCGATAACAGATCGTCGCTGTCGGGGCAATGGGAATGGTTGCCGGATGAAAGCGACGACCCCGGCCGTCTTATCGCCAAAGGGCTGGAATATTTGGACGTTGCGGCATTCCAGGTCGCCAGATCATCGGGCCGCACCGTTCCGGTGGGAGCATTTCGCCGCAAACCGTCGGAAAAGCAGGTGGATACTCTGGTTGGTTTTTTTGACGCCATTGTGCCCCTGGGACCTTTGGCGTCAATTGAGCATCGTGAGCCGTGGATGAAACTGGGTTATGCCGACGGCCGCGAGCGGGAAATTTATACCGACGGTCGTGATTTGGCGGCCAGCGTTCAGACCACCGCGGCTCAGCAAGCGCAGAAAATTCAGTTTGCATCCTGGGAGGGGGCTACATTAGTGGTTGAAACGAATACCACGTCCGGAGTTTCCGTTCTGGAACGTTATTCACTGGAGGCTCATGCAGAAAAGGATGAGGCGAGACTCTTGCGAGTGGAAGTCATAATCGATTCGGCCAGGTTGGCCGAAAAGATAAGTTTTAACAGTGTCTATCGGTCTGCCGGTGAACGATAAGTCTGATAGAATCCCGCCCTCATAAACTTTGATGATCGTGTTGCGTGGTTTTTCCCATGGCTGTCAGTGTTGAACAGTTATCCCGGCAATATTCCCCAGCAATCGACCGGCGATTTTGTATCGCGCCAATGATGGATTGGACGGATCGTCACTGCCGGTTTTGGTTTCGCCTGATTTTTCCGCAGACGCTGTTGTATACCGAAATGATAACCACGGATGCGCTTTTGTATGGCGACAGGCGAAGGCTGTTGGCCTACGACGCGTCCGAGCATCCGGTGGCCCTGCAATTGGGAGGAGGCGAGCCGGGCTCCATGGCTGTCTGCGCGCGAATGGCTGAAGATTGGGGTTATGACGAGGTTAACATCAATGTGGGTTGCCCAAGCGACCGCGTCCAATCCGGTTCGTTCGGTGCCTGCTTAATGGCCGAGCCCGATCGGGTGGCTGCTTGCGTTGAAGCGATGCGGGCGGCGGTCGACATCCCGGTAACGGTTAAAACACGAATTGGTATCGATGAACTCGACGATTACGAACATCTGAGGCATTTTGTGTTAACGGTGGCGTCCGCGGGTTGCGAAACGTTTATTATCCATGCCCGCAAGGCCTGGCTGAGTGGGCTAAGTCCCAAGGAAAACCGGGAGATACCGCCGTTGGATTATCCGAGGGTGTATCGGCTGAAGCGCGATTTTCCCGCATTGTCCATCGTTATAAACGGCGGAATAAAAACCGTCGACGACATTATGGCCCAGCTGCATTATGTTGACGGCGTAATGGTGGGGCGTGAAGCCTATCAGAACCCTTATGCTCTGATCGGGTTGCGTGCTGATTTGTACGGTGAACAGGGCGGGCTGCCGGGTCGAAAAGCCGTTGTGGATCAATATCTCAGTTACATGCGCGGGCAGGTTGCGCAGGGAGTGTATTTAAAGCATATGACCCGCCATATATTGGGTATTTTTCAAGGTGTTCCGGGTGCAAAACGCTGGCGGCGTTACCTGAGCGAAAACGCCTGCCGGCCGGGAGCGGGAGTTGATGTTGTCGAAGCGGCATTGGAGCAGGTAAGTCAGTTTAAGAATGTTACCGAAGGAGTGTCGAGTGAGTCGTAAAACCAGGAAACAAAAGAAGCAAGGGCCGACGATGGCGGAGCGGGCCGACAGGCATGTTTTGTACGAGGAGTCGGTGCAGAATGTTGAGTTTGAAATCGATTTCGTTATCAATACCTATAAACAGGTTCGCAATCGCGAACCTCGCTCGCTGCGTGAGGACTTTTGCGGTACGGCCAATGCGGCGTGCGAATGGGTCAGACGGCATGAAGAGAATGCGGCTGTCGGGGTTGACCTGGATTCCGATGTGCTTGCCTGGGGGCGGGAACATCATGTCGCGAGGCTCAAGCCTCAGCAAGCGGCGCGTGTCTCGCTGCTTAACCAGAACGTGCTGGAAGTAAAGACGGAGCCTGCGGATGCCCTGTTGGCGATGAATTTCAGTTACTGGTGTTTCAAAACGCGGCCGCTGTTGCTGGAATATTTTCGGAAAGTGCATGCGGCGCTCAAGGATGACGGGATATTCTTTTTCGACATCTTCGGCGGCTATGAAGCTTACCAGGAACTGGAAGAGGAAACCGAGCACGACGGGTTTACCTACGTGTGGGATCAGTCCAAATATAATCCCTATAACGGACACATGACCGCCTATATTCACTTCGACTTTCCCGATGGTTCTTCATTGAGGGAGGCCTTTACTTATGATTGGCGGGTCTGGTCGCTGCCGGAACTGCGGGAGTTGCTGGAAGAGGCCGGTTTTCTCAAGGCAACAGTTTATGCCCAGGGCTGGGACGAAGAACTGGATGAGGAAACCGACGAGTTCCTGGCGACGGAGGAAATGGATGCCGATCCCGGTTGGGTTGTATGCGTGGCGGCGGAAAAGTAGTCACCGAAGGGGTTTGATTGCCGGGTATAAACGATCGGCGATCTGGGCTGTATGACCAACTCCCGCGGGGGTAAGTGAAGTGAGGCCGAATATCTCTCCCGAAATCCTGATTGAGCAGACCCGTATTCTGTTAAGGAACCAGCCGTTTATACTGGCTACAACATCGGGTGTTTCGCTGCTGCTGTGCTTTCTGTTGTTCGACTCAATTAACCACTTGCTTTTGATTTTATGGACAAGCGTCATTCTCATTGTAAATCTTGTCAGGGCGATTTACCTCTGGAGGCTTCACAAACGCGGAACTGAAAACGAAGATCTCCCGAAAAGACGAAGACTGATAA
>DASVCP010000155.1:0-5901 GCA_036381555.1 Gammaproteobacteria bacterium | reverse complement strand
GTTCGCCCACGGTTGCGCCGTGACTGCACTTGACGTCATCCGCGTAAATTTCCAGTTCCGGCTTGGTGTCAATTTCAGCCATTGCCGACAGCAACAGGTTTTTGTTGCTCAACTCCGCGTTGGACTGCTGGGCACCGGGGTGTATATGAATGCGACCGTTGAATACCGCATGCGCCCGACCGTTAATCAGACCCTTATAAAATTCCCTGCTGTTGCAATGCGGCGCGATATGCTCGATAACGGTATGGTTGTCGATGTGTTGTCGCTGGCTGGCAAGATATATACCGTTCAGGCGGCAGCTTGCTCCTGGTTCCGCCAGCATGACATTCAGGTCGTTGCGCAGCAATCCGCCGCCCAGGCAGATAGTATGCGACTCAAAGTCACTGTTGCCCGATTGGCGGACATAAGTGCCGCCGATCGTCACGGTATCGCCCGCTTCCTGTAACAGTTTGCTGTAACGGCAGCGTGCGCCCTCGGCGAGAAAAATTTCCGTCACACTGTTGTTCAGCGGTTCGCCGGCGGCTTTGAGCGTTACATATTGTTCAATCACGTCGAGCCGGCTGTTTTTGCCCACGCAGATCAGCAGGCGAGGGTGTGCGCTGAACAGGCCGGGACTCCCGGCATTTACGAACAAAACATTGACGGGACGTTGCACCGCCTGCCCGTCATCGACGAGGATTACCGCCCCCTGGTCGGCCAGCCCCGTATTGATTTCTGAAAAAGGCGAATTTGCATTGCGGGAGAGCGTACCGAGACGCGCGAGCGTAGGTTCCTCGCGGGTGAACGCATCCGACAGCGGCTCAATGGTCAGTCCTTGCGTTTCGCCGCCGGTATCGGACAGTTCCGCCGAGAAATGACCGTTGAGAAAGACCAGCCGGATCGCGTCCAGGCCCGCCAGTTCAAAGGGCGCAAGATCGCCGGCGCCGACCGACCGCTCCGCGATTGCCCGATGCCAGTAATCCTTCTCGACCACCGGTTTTATATTCGTGTATTTCCACTGCTCGCTTTTGCGGGAGGGAATACCCAACTCGACGAAGCGTTTCAGACCGGTTTCGCGCAATTCGCCCAGCCAGGACCGACCGTAGTCCGGCAAACGGTTTTGCAGGGCTTTGAGGCGTTCGAATAGCTGTTGTTCCGACGATGTCAGCATAGAGGGTTTCCGACTTTGTTAAGCAACTTGTCGTGTTTCAAGCCAGCCGTAGCCTTTCGCCTCCAGTTCCAGCGCCAACTCCTTGCCGCCCGATTTGACGATGCGTCCGTCCATGATCACGTGCACGTAATCGGGCACGATAAAGTTCAGCAGCCGCTGATAGTGGGTGATCAGCAGGATCGAGCGTTCCTCGTTGCGTAAGGCATTGACGCCGTTGGCGACGACTTTCAGCGCGTCGATGTCCAGGCCGGAATCGGTTTCGTCAAGGACGGCCATCGCAGGCTGCAACAACAGCATTTGCATGACTTCGTTGCGCTTCTTTTCGCCGCCGGAGAAGCCGCTGTTCACGGCGCGGCGGAGAAAGCTTTCGTCCATTTCCACCTGTTTGAGCGCGCTTTTGACCAGTTTCAGGAAATCCATCGCATCCACCGGAGGTTCGCCGCGATGCTCACGAATACTGTTCAGCGCGGCTTTGAGGAACTGCGCATTACTCAAGCCGGGAATCTCCACCGGGTATTGAAAGGCCAGGAACAGGCCTTCTCTTGCCCGGTCCTCGATGGACATCGTCAATAAATCCCGGTCTCTGTACAGGACCCTGCCTTGCGTGACCTGGTAGTCTTCGCGTCCGCCAAGGGCGTGCGCCAGGGTGCTTTTCCCGGAACCGTTGGGACCCATAATGGCGTGCACTTCACCGGGTTTGATGTTCAGGTCGATGCCTTTCAGTATTTCCGTGTCGTTGACACTCACATGTAGATTTTCAATGGTTAACATGTTCTACCTTTGGTTTTGTTTGGTTAGCCGACGGCGCCTTCCAGGCTGACCTCGAGCAGTTTTTGCGCCTCGACAGCGAATTCCATGGGAAGCTGGTTGAAAACCTCTTTACAGAAACCGTTGACGATCAGGGAAACGGCTGTTTCAGTGTCTATGCCCCGTTGCCGGCACAGGTACAATTGATCCTCGGAGATTTTCGATGTGGTTGCCTCATGTTCGATGATCGCGGAAGGCTCCCGTCCTTCAATGTACGGAAAGGTGTGCGCGCCGCATTGGCTACCGATCAGCAATGAATCGCACTGCGTATAGTTGCGCGCGCGCTTGGCCGTAGGCGCGATTCGCACCAGTCCGCGATAAGTGTTCTGACCGCGGCCGGCCGAGATGCCTTTGGAGATGATCGTGCTGCGCGTGTTTTTGCCCATATGGATCATCTTGGTGCCGGTATCCGCCTGCTGGTAATTATTGGTTAACGCCACCGAATAAAATTCGCCGACCGAATGATTACCGCGCAACATTACGCTTGGATATTTCCAGGTGATAGCCGAACCGGTTTCGACCTGTGTCCAGGAGATTTTCGAATGATCGCCCAGACACACGCCACGCTTGGTGACGAAGTTGTAGATGCCGCCCCTGCCGTTTTCATCGCCGGGATACCAGTTCTGCACCGTGGAGTACTTGATTTCCGCGCCTTTGAGGGCGACCAATTCCACTACGGCGGCGTGCAATTGATTTTCATCGCGCATGGGCGCGGTGCAGCCTTCCAGGTAGCTGACGTAGCTGTCTTCGTCGGCAATGATCAGGGTTCGCTCGAACTGCCCGGTATTCAGTGCATTGATGCGGAAGTAAGTCGACAGCTCCATCGGGCAACGTACGCCCTTGGGAACGTAGACGAACGAGCCGTCGCTGAAAACGGCCGAGTTGAGGGTGGCGTAAAAATTGTCGCGGTAGGGGACGACACTGCCGAGGTATTTTCGTACGAGTTCCGGGTGCTTCTGTATCGCTTGCGAGATGGGGCAGAAGATGACGCCCGCCTCGGCGAGTTTTTCCTTGAAGGTGGTGGCGACGGAAACGCTGTCAAACACGGCGTCCACCGCGACACCGGCCAGGAGTTTCTGCTCGTGCAGGGGAATGCCGAGTTTTTCGTAGGTGCGCAGCAGTTCCGGGTCGACCTCATCCAGGCTTTTCGGTCCTTCCGTATTGGACTTGGGCGCGGAATAGTAAACGATATCGTTGAAATCGATCGGCGGATAATGAACATGTGCCCACTGGGGCTCCTGCATGGTCAGCCAGTGTTGGTATGCGCGCAGTCGCCACTCCAGCATGAACGGAGGCTCATGCTTTTTTGCTGAAATCAACCGGATGACGTCTTCGTTGAGTCCGGGCGGGATGGTTTCAGACTCAATGTCGGTGACAAAACCGTGCTTATAGCGGCGCTCGACAAGCTGCTTGATATCACGGGTGTTGATGTCTTGTGCCTGATCCACAACTAATCATCCTTACGAGTATATAAACAGCGGCTGGCGGTTATTTTTTCCGCGAGCCGCAGTTCGAAATTGGTTTCATCAAGTCGTTGATTTATAAGCATAATAAAAACTATACTCATTCGGTAAACATTTGATACCATACTAAAACACTTGGTTATTTAAATCAAGATTATCGCGGGATTTAAAGAACCGGACCGACAGTTTTAAAACGAGGTGAAACGTGTTACGCCTTAGCAAATTGACCGATTATGCGTTGCTGGTGACCGACTACCTCGCCAAACGGCCGGATACGCTCAACAGCATGAGCGATATTTCAAAACAGACGCATGTTCCCCGGGCAACGGTACGTAAAATTCTCAACCGGTTATTGGATGCCGGGATTGTCAGATCGGTTCGCGGAATTCATGGAGGGTATCAACTGGCTTCGACTGCTGACAGTATTTCCATCGCCCGGGTCATCGATGCGATGGAAGGTCCCCTCGCCATGACCGAGTGCAATCAGCCGGGCGGTTTATGCAGCATGGAGTGCCACTGTCAGTTGCGCGGCAACTGGATACAGATAAACCAGTGGGTCAACAGCCTGTTGAAGTCCATGACCCTGGCCGATCTTGCCCGGCCCATGTCTTTCGAAGTCTTCAAAACCAAAATCAGCGCCGTCGACGGTAAAAACCTAGGTTTTTATCGGGATATTGGATAAGACAATCCACTTCTATATTTTATGGAACGCGAATGAACGCTAATTTTATGTCACTCGCTTTTAACCTTCGCGTGCATTCGCATCTATTCGCGGTTAATTAGGTTCTTTGAAACAGTATCCAGGGTCTGGCGGTAGGTTGACTGGTGCGCACCGCCGAGCTCCACGGCTTTGCGGGCATGGTTTTCGGCTTCCCGCCAACGGCCCAAATCGGCGAGGGTTTGCGCCAGGTTGTTATGGGCGGGGGCATATGCCGGGTCCAGCTCCAGCGCTTGCCGGTACGCCTGTTCGGCGGAGGGTTTATCGCCCCGTGCATAGCGACTGTTGCCCAGGCCCATCCATGCAGACAGGTTGTCGGGCCATTGTTCAACAGCAGACTGGTAACTAGCGCTCGCGGATAACCAATGCCCGCTACGTTCCAGTCCGACGACAGCCTGCAGATAGGGCAGGGCGTGGGGTACGGCCGGCATACTGCCCGGCTTGAGTACGATAAGTGCCCAATAGCCGCTGCGGCGCCAGGTTCGCTCGAAGGTGGAGAATTTTGTCAGTACCCGCGCATGGCGTCCCGAGCGCAGGACAATGTATTGTTCGTCGAGATCAAATCCCACCACCACGGCGTAATGCCAGCGTGGAATCCATTTGAGTCCAAGATTCTGTAATACCAGCACGGGGTAACCCTGTGCCACTTCGCGCAGGAGATGATCGAGTTCGGGTTGCAGCGTATAGGCCAGGCGATTGTAATGGCGAGGCGCCGCGAGCAACTCGGGACCGAGACTGCCTTTGCGTCCCGGCAGGTAAACCTGCCCCGCCAGTTCGTCCGGGGTGACGTCAATGCCGGTAGCGTTGAGGAGTGTTGCCAAAGCTGCCGGCCCGCAATGGTGAGTTTCCTGCGGGTGGAAAGCCGTCTCGGTGAGTTCGTGCCGCCGGGGCAACTGCGGATAGGCCCCGGCATCCAACTGTTTGAACTGGAAAGTCCCGCCACATCCGCCGGCGATGACCGCGACCGCCAGCGCCAGCCATCTCATTATCTATTGGCGGGTTTCTTCACGAATGGAAATACGTCCGTAAGGCCGAGCAGGTCGGTGACCAGCAGAACGAGGAAGATAAACACCGCCGCGCCGACGATATCTCCACCGGCCGGCATGGAATCGATTTTATTTGCCAATAGATCGACTTCGGCATCCGTAAGCCGGTTTATTCGCGCGAGCGCCTGCTCCGGATCGATGCCTTGCTTGACGAATTGCTGTTGAACATCCTTGCGTGCCAGAAAAACTCCAACCTTGGCGCGGTTTGCTTCAGTTTCCAACAGGGATTCGGTGCCGACGATGGCTGCGTTTGCTGCTGGAACATAGCACGATAAAAACACAAAGCAGACTGTAACCGCATAGGTCAAGGGTTTCACGAAGCGCCGGGTTATTTCCATAAGGGTTTTCTCCCCATAATCGTTTATCAGTTAATGGAATTTTCTGTGAGGCACAATAGTGGAAAGACGTTCTCAACTCAGTGACTAACTTAACAGATTCCACAGGTATTTGTAGAGTAGCCGGAAACGGAGTGCTACGCACTCACGGAAATGAACCGACAGCTTCGGTTGTTATGCCTGTTTTTGCCTGTGGAGCAGTCGGCTCAGTCCTGACAAGCCCGCGAGAACCAGCAGTCCCCATAAGCTGCCGCCACCGCCGCCGCCACTTCCGCTGTTCGGGGCGGGTGAAGGGGGAGGGTCGGGGTTGGCGGCGCTTGCCGCGCTAACGGCGGCTTGCAGGTCAAGGATACCGGCACCGCAGTTTTCCGGTAAGCATGGG
>DASVCP010000154.1:0-2242 GCA_036381555.1 Gammaproteobacteria bacterium | reverse complement strand
TGCGAGCAGCCGCACACCCGGTATCCTGGCGAGCTGCTGCTGGTACGCCCGGTAATTGGTTCGATTGCATTCGACCAGCTCGTCCAGGCTTTCGAGATTCGTCAATCCCATGGCGGCACAAACTTCGGACATTTTCCCGTTGGTGCCGACGTAAATCACCCGGTCATAGCCGGCGAAGCCGAAGTTCTGCATGAGGCGCAGTTTCTCCGCGAGGCGGTCATCGTTCGTGACGATGGCTCCTCCTTCGAAGGTGTTCACGAGCTTGGTGGCGTGAAAGCTGAATACTTCGGCCTCGCCGAACGAACCGATCATGCGATCTTCATGGGAGCAGCCGAATGCGTGAGCCGCGTCGAACAGAAGTTTCAAGCCGTGCCGCGCGGCAATCTCCGCAAGCTCCAGCGGCGCGCAGGGCCGTCCCCATACATGAACTCCGATAATGCCGCTGGTGCGCGGCGTGATCATGGACTCGACGCTGGCGGGATCGAGGCAATGCGTGTCACGATCGATATCGGCAAATACCGGCGTGATTTCCTGCCATTGGAGCGCATGGGCCGTGGCGACAAAGGTAAATGCCGGAACGATGACTTCCCCCCGCAAACCAAGCGCCCTGATCAGCAGCTCGAGTCCGATGGTTCCATTGCAGACCAGAATGCAGTTGCGGACCCCGATCAACCCGGCAATGCGCTTTTCCAGCTCGATGACATACTCGCCGCGGTTTGTCAGCCAGTGTTTATCGAGGATGTCGTTCAGGCGGCTCAGGAAACGATCACGATTCCCCAGGTTCGGCCGTCCGACATGCAATGCGCCGGCAAACGCCGGCGGGCGGTCGAATATGGCGAGCTGCGGAGCGGCCCCACGCTGTTGCTGCTGCATTGACGGATTCATTCCTCCTGCCTTGTCACTTTCTGCCCGGGACCGCGCGACCGATGCCGGCGCGATATGGTATCCAACCCTCCGGCATGGCGGCCCGGCCTGGTTTTGATAGTTTGCTAATCGCCTGCTTCCGTTTTCAGCTCGAAAACGAATCCCTGCACTTCAACGGTGGGTTTCCAGACGCCTACGGTCGTGGCTCTCACCCTTTTCGTAACTTCTTCTTTGCTCATATCGGGCGTTATTCGCCCCAGCGCATCGAACTGTTTTCGCGTAAACGGTTTCTTCGCCCACTTTTCTTCGGACGCGGGAAGCGCTTCTCCCCGGATTATGCGTCCAATAATCTCATAGAACAAAACGAGCTGGTGATCGTAGGCTCTCGCAAGCAGCGTGGCGGCATTGTCCGACGGCAATACCGGAAAGCGCTTTACGGCAATGATTGCTCCGGTGTCGACAACAGGCGCCATGTGATGGCAGGTGACTCCGTAGCCCTTTGCCTCCTCATAGATCGCAAAGTTATTGCATCCGTA
This sequence comes from Gammaproteobacteria bacterium, assembly GCA_036381555.1. Taxonomy (GTDB): domain Bacteria; phylum Pseudomonadota; class Gammaproteobacteria; order HTCC5015; family HTCC5015; genus DASVCP01. Next base: position 842 of record DASVCP010000154.1, on the reverse strand, counting down.
GCCCGGATACTCGGGAGATCCTGGATGGAAATTAATCGCGATTTCCGCCTTCTTCAGCAGGTTTTCCGGAACAATCCACCGGGAAAGGTAGCTGATGATGCAATTCCATCCCGCTGCTCCGACATCCTGCGGCAGGGGATCCCCCCATTTGCCCAGGTGAACGCCGACACTGGCAAAGTTAAGCCGGCAGAATTCCGCCGCCCTCCCGACATGCGCATCTTTTTCCTTGCCGAGAAAAAGCACGGAATATTGATCCTTGCCCATTTACACTCTCCCCGTGTCGACCAAGGTGGGGTCGCGCCGAATCCATGAACAGGCCACGTTCTACGGGGTTTGCCTGCCGCAGTCAACCGGGACTGCGGAGCGCGAATGTTTTTCTGTGACCACCGCCTTTTCTCCCGCGCCTTTTGTTCGAAGGTGGCGCCGCCGGCCGCGGCTGCTTGCCTGGCGGCCGAATTGCCGGAATAATCATGAGATGCGATCGCGATCGATATTCCACAGCTTCCACGTTCCGCATTGGTGCTGGCGTTAGCCACGCGCGTCCTTATTGCCTTGGCCACCTTTTGGTGGAGTGCTCCCCGAGATGTGCATATAAGCCGGTTGCGTATCCTGCTTTCTGTCCGGCGGGTGAGTATAATATCTAAATAAAACATGAAGATAGGCTGATATCATGTTGCTGATGATCGATAATCGACATCAGCATCTAGCGGCGTCCAAGATTGTCCATACCCGCAAGAAATTGCCAGTTTTCCCTCTGTAATGTCGTCCAACAATAACCGGCATCGTCTATTGCAAGCCAAATAAAGTGCGGGTATCGTAGGGGGTATCACTCGGGAGAACTG
>DASVCP010000153.1:0-9188 GCA_036381555.1 Gammaproteobacteria bacterium | reverse complement strand
AGGCCTTGAATTCGCCCCCAAACTTCTCGCCCATCACCTTCGTCAACGCCGCCGTCAACGTCGTCTTACCGTGGTCAACGTGACCAATCGTACCAACATTCACGTGCGGCTTCTTCCGCTCAAATTTCGCTTTTGACATTGTGGCTACCCTTTCGTCTGTATCTGTTTTTTAAATCAATCCGTCTATCAGGAAGCTTTCTTGATCACCGCATCCGCAACACTGGACGGTGTTTCAGCGTACTTGGCGAATTCCATCGAGTAGGTGGCGCGACCCTGGGTGGCGGAACGCAAATCCGTGGCATAGCCGAACATTTCAGCCAAAGGCACTTCGGCGCGCACAACCTTTCCGGCCGGCGCATCTTCCATACCCTGCAGGATACCGCGACGGCGATTCAAATCGCCCATCACATCACCCATATAATCTTCGGGCGTCACTACTTCAACCTTCATGATCGGTTCCAACAGCACTGCGCTCGCCTTAAGCGCGCCTTCCTTGAACGCCATGGAGCCTGCGATCTTAAACGCCATTTCATTGGAGTCGACATCGTGGTAAGAACCGTCGAAGATGGTTACTTTACAATCCACGACCGGGAAGCCGGCCAACACACCGTTCTTCATCTGTTCCTGCACACCCTTATCGACGGCCGGAATATATTCACGCGGCACAACACCACCGACGATGCCGTTAACGAACTCGTAACCGGTACCGGCTTCTTTGGGCTCGATCCGGAGCCAGACATGACCGTACTGACCGCGACCGCCCGTCTGGCGAACAAACTTGCCTTCCTGCTCGACGGACTTGCGAATGGTTTCGCGGTAGGCAACCTGCGGTTTACCGATATTGGCTTCGACGCTGAACTCACGAAGCATGCGATCAACGATAATTTCCAGATGCAGTTCACCCATACCGGAAATAATCGTCTGGCCGGACTCTTCGTCAGTATGCACGCGGAAGGAAGGGTCTTCCTGGGCCAGCTTGCTCAAGGCAATGCCCATCTTCTCCTGGTCGCTCTTGGTTTTCGGCTCCACGGCCACAGAAATAACGGGCTCGGGGAATTCCATACGTTCCAGGGTAATAATGCTTTTCATATCACACAGCGTATCACCGGTCGTGACGTCCTTTAATCCGACTGCAGCGGCAATATCGCCGGCGCGAACTTCCTTGATTTCTTCACGGCTGTTGGCATGCATCTGCAGAATACGGCCGATGCGCTCGCGCTTGCGTTTAATCGGATTGTAGACGGTGTCGCCGGAACTCAAAACACCGGAATAGACGCGGAAAAAGGTCAGAGTGCCGACAAAAGGATCCGTTGCAATTTTAAATGCCAGCGCGGCAAAAGGTTCATCGTCGGAGGAATGGCGCTCTGCTTCGGTTTCTTCGTCTTCCAGCACCCCTTTGATCGATTCCACATCGTCAGGCGATGGCATGTAGTAAACCACCGAATCCAGCAACGCCTGCACGCCCTTGTTCTTAAAAGCGGAACCGCACATGGTGACAACAATTTCACCGGCCACCGTGCGAGCACGCAACCCTTTGCGGATTTCGTCCTCGGACAGGTCGCCTTCGTTGAGGTACTTGTCCATCAGCTCTTCATTGGCCTCGGCCGCCGCCTCAAGCATCTGCTCGCGGTATTCCTGACACTGATCGGCCATGGACGCGGGAATGTCGCGCGCATCGTAATTCATCCCCTGAGTTGAATCGTCCCAGATGATGGCTTTCATACGGATAAGATCGACGATGCCCTCGAACTTCTCTTCGGCGCCGATCGGCAATTGGATCGGAACCGGGTTTGCGCCCAGCCGGGTTTTAATCTGCTTAACCACCCGCAGAAAATCGGCACCGGCGCGATCCATCTTGTTAACAAACGCCATGCGCGGCACGCGATACTTGTTCGCCTGACGCCAGACCGTCTCGGACTGCGGTTCGACACCGCCAACCGCGCAGAAAACAGCTACGGCACCGTCAAGCACGCGCAGTGAGCGCTCCACTTCAATGGTGAAATCAACGTGTCCCGGCGTATCGATGATATTGATCCGATGCTGGTCAAACTGCTGGTCCATACCCTGCCAGAAACAGGTGGTGGCGGCGGAGGTAATCGTAATACCGCGTTCCTGCTCCTGCGCCATCCAGTCCATAATGGCGGCGCCGTCGTGCACTTCGCCAATTTTGTGGGAAACGCCGGTATAGAACAGGATGCGCTCGGTGGTCGTGGTTTTACCGGCATCGATGTGCGCCATGATGCCGATATTGCGATAACGTTTAAGGGGGGTTTTACGTGGCACGTCTGTGATCTCTTTGAATATATCTGTGCTGGCCTACCAGCGATAGTGGGCGAATGCCTTGTTGGCTTCCGCCATGCGATGCGTCTCTTCACGCTTCTTGACCGCGGCGCCGCGATTTTCGGCGGCGTCGGCCAGCTCGCCGGCCAGCTTCTGTTCCATGGATTTTTCGCCGCGCTTGCGGGCCGCGTCAATCAGCCAGCGCATGGCCAACGCGGTACGCCGCACCGGGCGCACTTCGACAGGCACCTGGTAAGTGGCGCCGCCCACACGGCGGGACTTGACTTCAACCAGGGGGCTGACATTGTCCAGAGCCTTGTCCAGTATATCGATCCCGTCACTGTTGCGCTTTTTGCCGATGATATCGAGCGCCTGGTAAACCACGCTCTCGGCGACGGATTTTTTGCCGCTTTGCATCAGCATGTTGACAAACTTCGCCAGTTTCTCATTCCCAAACTTGGGATCGGGTAAAACCGTGCGTTTGGGTATCTCTCTTCTTCTGGGCATGGCTCAAGCTCTGCTATCTGTTTCCTGAAAACTCTAACTAAGATTATTTCTTGGGGCGTTTCGTTCCGTACTTGGAGCGACCCTGCTTGCGGTCGGCAACGCCCTGGGTATCCAGGCTGCCGCGAACGGTGTGATAACGGACGCCTGGCAAGTCCTTGACGCGGCCGCCGCGAATCAGCACAACCGAGTGTTCCTGCAGGTTGTGGCCTTCACCGCCGATATATGAACTCACTTCGTAGCCGTTGGTGAGGCGAACACGGGCCACTTTACGCAGCGCCGAGTTCGGCTTTTTGGGAGTGGTGGTATACACACGGGTGCAAACGCCACGTTTTTGGGGGCAAGCCTCCAGAGCCGGCACGGTTGTTTTGACCTGCTTGGATTTTCTCGGCTTTCTCACCAATTGATTAACTGTTGTCATGCCTTGCTCTCTAACCGTCTCTTGTACTGCAACTCGACAAAATCAGACGAACCCGCAAGGGTCCTCCAGAAAACAAACGACAGGCCGCGTGGCCTGTCGTTTATGATTGAATCCACTCCGAAGCCAGCGGTTTGCAGGGGCCGCTGCCAGGGTGCGCAATTCTAGTGAGGGGTCGCGCCTGTGTCAAGCAAGTAGGCGCCTAGAAAAAGCCGGGCAGGCGCCACCGATTACCCTCTCCCCCGTGTGCGGAGCACTCGGTAAAACCAGAGGGCGGGGGTGAGGGGATAAGAAACTTTTACTTTGATATAGGCCTCACCCTAAATTATTCCCTCATCCTAAGCTCTCCTGCCCCCTCATCCTAACCCTCTCGACTCTGGTTCCAGACTTCGTCCTACCTCCTACATCCATGTAGTCGTCCCGGAGGGAGAGGGGGTCTAATGAGGGCGCTGCCAACCTTTTTTACGCATTCAACTCCTGTTCGTTGGCCTGGTCGGCACCCTCCGATTCGGCACCTTCGCCGTTGCCGGTGGCGGCCATTTCTTCGGCAATTTCCTGCTCGATGCTCAAGCCCTTGCGTTTCCGCCGCCGGTCCTCGTGGTAAGCCAAACCGGTGCCTGCGGGAATCAGCCGCCCGACAATGACGTTTTCCTTCAAGCCGCGCAGATCGTCGCGCAATCCACGCACCGAAGCTTCGGTCAATACACGAGTGGTTTCCTGGAATGACGCCGCCGATATGAACGATTCCGTCACCAGAGACGCCTTGGTAATGCCCAGCAGGATGTCGCGATAGATCACCGATTGCTTGCCGCTTTCGCGCAGACGGTCGTTCTCATCAAGCACCCGGGCGCGATCGACCTGCTCGCCTTTCAGGTACTTGCTGTCACCCGGCTCATCGACCTCGACCTTGCGCAACATCTGTCTGGCAATGACTTCGATATGTTTGTCGTTGATTTTCACACCCTGCAGGCGATACACATCCTGGATTTCCTTGACCAGATATTCCGACAGGCTGGTGATGCCTTTTAAGCGCAGAATATCGTGCGGGTTCAATTCACCGTCCGAAATCACTTCGCCCTGCTCGACCTGTTCACCTTCGAACACGTTGACGTGGCGCCACTTGGGAATCAGTTCCTCATGGGTGTCGCCGTTTTCGGCGGTAATGATCAGACGGATTTTGCCCTTGGTTTCCTTACCGAAAGACACCATGCCGCTGCGCTCGGCCAGAATCGCGGCTTCCTTGGGTTCGCGCGCCTCGAACAGGTCCGCCACGCGCGGCAGACCGCCGGTGATATCGCGTGTCTTGGAAGATTCTTGCGGAATACGCGCAACCACGTCACCCACGCCCACTTCCGCACCGTCCTGCAAACTGACGATAGCGCCGGTCGGCAGGTTGTAATGGGCGGGCACATCGGTTCCCGCCAGGCACAGATCCTTGCCCTTTTCGTCGACCAGCTTGATCATCGGCCGCAAATCCTTACCGGAAGAACCGCGCTGTTTCGGGTCGGTTACTACGATGGACGACAGGCCGGTAATTTCATCAATCTGATGATTGATAGATACGCCGTCGACAAAATCGATGAACTGAACACGTCCCGCCACTTCGGTGATAACCGGGTGGGTGTGCGGATCCCAGGTCGCGACCTGCTGGCCGGCATCGACCGCATCGCTATCGGCCACGGAAATCACCGCGCCGTAAGGAATCTTGTAACGCTCACGCTCACGGCCGTTTTCATCGAGCACCCCGATTTCACCCGAACGCGACACCGCCACCAGGTTACCGCTGGCGTGCTGGACAATCTTCAGATTATGCAGCCTGATCGTACCTTTCGACTTCACGTCCACGCTGTTGGCCGCCGCCGAACGCGACGCGGCGCCACCGATGTGGAAGGTCCGCATGGTCAGCTGGGTGCCCGGTTCGCCGATCGACTGGGCGGCAATCACACCGATTGCCTCGCCGATATTGATAATGTGCCCCCGGGCCAGGTCGCGTCCGTAGCATTTCGAGCAAACGCCATAGCGGGTTTCACAGGAAATGACCGAGCGGACCTTGACCTCGTCGACGCTGTTTTCCTCGAGCTTGTCGACCTGCTTTTCGTCGAGCAGGGTTCCCGCCGCAATAATGACTTCATCGGTGCCCGGTTTGCAGACATCCAGCGCCGTCACACGTCCCAGCACACGTTCGCGCAACGGTTCCACCACATCGCCGCCTTCGATCAGCGGTGTCATCATGATGCCCTCGGTGGTGCCGCAGTCCGGCTCAATAATCACCAGGTCCTGTGCGACATCCACCAGGCGACGGGTGAGATATCCGGAGTTGGCGGTCTTCAACGCGGTATCCGCCAAACCCTTGCGGGCGCCGTGCGTGGAGATGAAGTACTGCAGTACATTCAAACCTTCACGGAAGTTGGCGGTGATCGGCGTTTCAATGATTGAACCGTCCGGTTTGGCCATCAACCCGCGCATACCCGCCAACTGACGGATCTGGGCGGCAGAGCCGCGGGCGCCGGAATCGGCCATCATATATATGGAATTGAAGGAATCCTGCTCGACGGGCTTACCGTCGGCACTGACCACCGTGTCGGTGCCAAGCTTGGCCATCATGGCTTTGGCGACCTTGTCGTTGGCGCGCGACCAGATATCGACGACCTTGTTGTAACGCTCGCCGTTGGTGACCAGGCCGGAGGCGTATTGATTTTCGATCTCCTTAACTTCCGCTTCTGCGGCACCGATAATGTTGGCCTTGGATTCGGGAATCACCATGTCTTCCACGCCGAACGAAACGCCGGCACGCGTTGCATAGCGAAAACCGGTATACATCAACTGGTCGGCAAACACGACAGTGGCTTTCAGGCCGACTTCGCGGTAGCAGACATTAATGACATGGGAAATGGCCTTCTTGGTCATATCGCGGTTGATGGCGTCGAACGACATGCCTTCGGGCAGAATGTCGGCCAGCAAGGCGCGCCCGGCGGTGGTCACTACCCGGCGGCGCTTTTCGGTCTTGCCGCCGTTTTCGTCGACTTCGACTTCGCGAATGCGCACCGTAATCTCCGCCTGCAAATCCAACGCGCCGGATTCAACCGCGCGATGCACTTCCTTCACGTCGGCCAGCACCATGCCCTCGCCTCTGGCGTTCACGCGCTTGCGGGTCATGTAGTAAATGCCCAGGACGATATCCTGGGAAGGCACGATGATCGGCTCGCCGTTGGCGGGCGACAGAATATTGTTCGATGACATCATCAAGGCGCGCGCCTCGAGCTGGGCTTCGATCGACAGCGGCACGTGGACAGCCATCTGGTCGCCGTCGAAGTCGGCGTTGAACGCCGCGCATACCAGTGGATGCAGCTGAATCGCCTTGCCTTCGATCAGCACCGGCTCGAAACCCTGAATGCCCAACCGGTGCAGGGTGGGCGCGCGGTTCAACATGACCGGATGTTCGCGAATCACCTCTTCAAGGATATCCCAGACTTCCGGCCCTTCGCGCTCGACCATTTTCTTGGCCGCCTTGATGGTGGTGGCCAGGCCCCGCAGGTGCAGTTTGCTGAAAATAAACGGCTTGAACAGCTCCAGCGCCATCTTCTTGGGCAGCCCGCACTGGTGCAGTTTCAGCGCCGGACCGACCACGATCACCGAACGGCCGGAATAATCGACGCGTTTTCCCAGCAGATTCTGCCGGAAGCGGCCCTGCTTGCCTTTGATCATGTCGGCCAGCGATTTGAGCGGACGCTTGTTGCTGCCGGTGATGGCGCGGCCGCGACGGCCGTTATCCAGCAACGCGTCGACGGATTCCTGCAGCATACGCTTTTCGTTGCGCACGATAATGTCCGGCGCATTGAGTTCCAACAGCCGCTTGAGGCGGTTGTTACGGTTGATCACCCGGCGATACAGATCGTTCAGGTCGGAGGTGGCGAAACGGCCGCCGTCCAGCGGCACCAGCGGACGCAGGTCGGGCGGCAACACCGGCAACACCGACATCACCATCCACTCGGGGCGATTGCCGGATTCGATAAAGGATTCGATCAGCTTCAAACGCTTGGAAAAGCGCTTGAGCTTGGCTTCGGAGCGGGTGGAAGCGATTTCCTCGCGCAGATTGACCGCCTCGGTTTCCAGGTTGAGGCTGCGGAGCATTTCGTACACCGCTTCGGCGCCCATGCGCGCATCGAACTCGTCGCCGTAACGCTCGATGGCTTCCAGATAGGTTTCGTCGTTGAGCAGCTGGGCGCGTTGCAAATCGGTCATGCCGGGATCGATCACCACAAACGCTTCGAAATACAGCACTCTTTCGATTTCGCGCAGCGTCATGTCCAGCAGCAGGCCGATACGCGACGGCAGCGATTTCAAATACCAGATGTGCGCCACCGGGCTGGCCAGCTCGATATGTCCCATGCGCTCGCGGCGGACCTTCGACAAAGTCACTTCAACGCCGCACTTCTCGCAAACCACGCCGCGATGTTTCAAGCGCTTGTACTTGCCGCAAAGACATTCGTAGTCCTTGGTGGGGCCGAAAATTTTGGCGCAGAACAAACCGTCGCGTTCCGGCTTGAACGTGCGATAGTTGATGGTTTCGGGCTTCTTAACCTCGCCGTAAGACCAGGAACGGATCATTTCAGGAGAGGCCAGGCCGATGCGGATCGCATCAAATTCTTCCGTGTGTCCTTGCTGCTTCAGAAGATTAAGTAAGTCTTTCATCGAGTCTACCTGCTGTTGGCTGTGCTTCGTGACAATTTCAATTCAAGGATTCGTGCGGGCCGGAAACATGTCCCGGCCCCGGATTCTCAATCGCGTTCCAATTCGATATTGATTCCCAACGAACGAATTTCCTTAAGCAATACGTTAAACGATTCCGGCATGCCGGCTTCCATGCGGTGATCGCCGTCAACGATGTTCTTGTACATCTTGTTGCGGCCGTTCACGTCGTCCGACTTGACCGTCAGCATTTCCTGCAGCGTATAGGCCGCGCCGTAAGCTTCAAGCGCCCAGACTTCCATTTCGCCGAAACGCTGTCCGCCGAACTGCGCCTTACCACCGAGAGGCTGTTGCGTGACAAGACTGTAGGGGCCGGTTGAACGGGCATGCATCTTGTCGTCGACCAGGTGATTCAGTTTCAGCATGTACATGTAACCTACGGTTACCGGCCGCGCGAAGGCGTCGCCCGTGCGTCCGTCGTACAGAATGGTTTGGCCGGTCTCGGGCAAGCCGGCCAGACGCAACATGGCCTTGATCTCCTCTTCCGCCGCGCCGTCGAACACCGGCGTGGCCATCGGCACGCCGAAGCGAAGATTATGGGCCAGATCCACAACGTCCTCGTCGCTCAGCGACTGAATATCCTCTTTGCGCAGGCTGTCCTTGTTGTAAATTTCGTCCAGGAACTTGCGGATCTCGGCCGCCTTCACCTGGGTATCCAGCATGGTGCCGATGCGCAGCCCCAGACCCTTGGCCGCCCACCCCAGATGCGTTTCCAGCACCTGGCCGACGTTCATGCGCGAAGGTACGCCCAGCGGATTCAACACCACATCCACGGGAGTGCCGTCTTCCAGGTAGGGCATATCCTCCACCGGGACGATGGTCGAAATCACACCCTTGTTTCCGTGACGCCCGGCCATCTTGTCACCGGGCTGAATGCGGCGTTTGACCGCCAGGTAAACCTTGACCATTTTCAGCACGCCGGGAGCAAGATCGTCTCCGGCGGTAAGTTTTTCCTTCTGATGAGCGAAGCGCCGGTCGAACTCCTGTCGCTTGGCTTTCAGCTGGACGGAAATCTGTTCCAGTTGCTTGCTGACCTCGTCGGAACGCACCCGGATTTCCAACCACTTGTCCTTGGGCAGATCGTCCAGGTAAGCCTTGGTGATCTTGGCGTCTTTCTTCAGACCGTTGGGCCCGCCGTCAGCCACCTTGCCGATCAGCACTTTTTCGATACGCGCATAGATGTCGGCTTCGATAATCCGGAACTGGTCGTCCAGGTCCTTTTTCACCTGTTCCAGCT
>DASVCP010000152.1:0-4387 GCA_036381555.1 Gammaproteobacteria bacterium | reverse complement strand
TATCTCTTTCCAGATGGACGATGCCCGGAAAGTGGCGGCATTGCTGAACCAGTTCGTCGGCTTCGTCGCCGGCGAAACCCGGGAACAGCTCATCGGCAACGTGCGTAACAGCATAGACGCCGAGATAATCAAGCTGGAAACCCTGATCGAAAGCAAACGGGAGATCGCCGAACGGCGCCGGCAGGACATGATCGCCCAGCTGGAAGAGGCGTTGCAGATAGCCAACAAGTTAAAAATCCGAACCCAGTCGGATTACAGCCCCGGGCAGGATCCGCAGGTCCGGCGGGGAGAGTCCATCATGAATACCGCCGAACTGCCTCTCTATACCCGCGGCGCGCTTTCCCTGCAGGCGGAGATCGAGGCGCTAAAAAGCCGCAAGTCCAACGACCCTTACATCGAGGGCCTGAGAGACGCCCAGGAAAGGGTCAATGCCTTGCGGGCCCTGGTCATCGATCCGCAACAGGTTCGCGTGATGAGCATCGACAATCCCGCGGCAATTCCCATGAAACCGGAAAAACCCAACAAGTTGCTGGTGCTGGCGGTGGGCGTGTGCCTGGCGGTACTGCTGGGCGTCATGGCGGCGTTCTTCGCCGAATTTGCGAAAGGACTGCGTCAAAAGTTCAAGTCGGTTAACGGCACGGGCTGATATAATCGCCGGCTTTGTTTCAAGCCCGAATGTTACCTGACAACCGATTCCTATGGACTCACAGTACAATCCTGCCCAAATCGAACCACAGATACAGCAACGCTGGGAAGAACAGAAATCTTTCCAGGTCGACGTCTCCTCGTCCGGAGAGCGCTTTTATTGCCTGAGCATGTTTCCCTACCCCAGCGGCCGGCTGCATATGGGGCACGTGCGCAACTACACCATCGGCGACGTCATCAGCCGCTATCAGCGCATGCAGGGCAAGAGCGTGTTTCAGCCCATGGGTTGGGACGCATTCGGCCTGCCGGCGGAAAACGCGGCCATCAAGCACAACGTGCCGCCGGCGCGCTGGACCTATGAAAACATTGGCCATATGCGCGGACAGCTGCAGCAGCTGGGGTTCGCCTACGACTGGAGCAGGGAACTGGCGACCTGCAAGCCCGAGTATTACCGCTGGGAGCAGTGGCTGTTCACCCGCTTGTTTGAGCGCGGGCTGGCTTATAAAAAAACCGCCACGGTCAACTGGGATCCGGTCGATCAGACCGTGCTCGCCAACGAGCAGGTGATCGACGGCAGGGGCTGGCGTTCCGGCGCGGTGGTCGAGCGGCGCGAGATCCCGCAGTGGTTTTTAAAGATTACCGATTACGCCGAAGAGCTGCTCAACGATATCGACAGGTTGGAGGATTGGCCGGAAGCGGTCAAAACCATGCAACGCAACTGGATCGGCCGTTCCGAGGGGGTCGAGTTGCAGTTCGGCGTCGAGAACAGCGATACGGTATTGACCGTTTACACGACCCGCCCGGATACCCTGATGGGCGTCACCTACGTGGCGGTCGCGCCGGAGCATGCCCTTGCACTGACGGCGGCCGCCGGCAATCCGGCAATCCGCAAGTTCGTCGACGAGTGCAAAAACATGAAAGTCGCCGAGGCCGATATCGCCACCATGGCCAAGCGGGGACTGGATACCGGCTTTAAAGCGGTTCATCCGATCACCGGCGAGACCGTGCCGGTCTGGATCGCCAATTTCGTGTTGATCGAATACGGCTCGGGCGCGGTGATGTCGGTGCCGGCGCACGACCAGCGCGATTACGAATTCGCCCGGCAGTTCGGTTTGCCCGTGAAGCAGGTGATTTTTCCGCGCGGCGACGAGCAGGTCGATCTGGAAGAGCGGGCGTTTACCGAGAAAGGCGTGTTGCAGAATTCGGGCGCGTTTTCGGGGCTGACGTCCGAGCAGGCATTCGACGCGATCGCCGCGCATCTGGAAAAAGCCGGCAAAGGCCTGCGCAAGGTGAATTACCGCCTGCGCGACTGGGGCGTGTCAAGGCAGCGTTACTGGGGCGCGCCCATTCCGATCATTAATTGCGAAACCTGCGGCGCGGTGCCGGTGCCCGAGGACCGGTTGCCGGTGGTGCTGCCAGAGGACGTGACCTTTGACGGCGTGGGTTCGCCGTTGAAAAAGATGCCGGAGTTTTACCGCACCGAGTGTCCGCGCTGCGGCGAGGCGGCGGTGCGCGAAACCGACACCTTCGACACGTTCATGGAGTCGTCCTGGTATTATGCGCGCTATCTCTGCCGCGACAACAACGACGCCATGCTGGATGCCCCGGTGAACAACTGGCTGCCGGTGGATCAGTACATCGGCGGTATCGAGCATGCCATTTTGCATTTGTTGTACGCGCGCTTTTATCACAAGCTGATGCGCGATCTCGGGCTGGTCGCCTCGGACGAACCCTTTAAAAGGTTGCTGACGCAGGGCATGGTCGTGGCCGAGACCTATTACCGCGAGTCCGCCGACGGCAAGAAGAATTTTTTCAATCCCGCCGATGTGGAACTCGAACGGGATGCAAAGGGAAAGCCGGTAAAAGCGGTGTTAAAGACCGACGGCGAGCCGGTCGCGATCGGCGGCATCGAAAAGATGTCGAAGTCCAAGAACAACGGCGTCGATCCGCAGCCGCTGATCGAAAAGTACGGCGCCGACACCGTTCGCCTGTTCACCATGTTCGCCTCGCCGCCGGACCAGGCGCTGGAGTGGTCGGACGAAGGCGTGGAAGGCGCCAACCGTTTTCTGAAACGCCTCTGGCGGCTGGTGCACGAGCATTGCAGTGCCGGTGTGCCGAAAGCGGCGGCCAGGGCCGATGCACGCGACGATACCGGGAAAGCGCTGCGCCGCAAGATTCATCAGACTATCGGCAAAGCCTCCGACGATATTGGCCGACGTTACACGTTTAACACCGCGATCGCCGCCAACATGGAACTGGTGAACGAGCTTTACAAGTTCAAGGACACCTCGGACCAGGGACGCGCGGTGATGCAGGAAGGGCTGGAAGCCGTGGTGCTGATGCTGTCGCCGATCGTGCCGCACGTATGTCAGGTGTTGTGGGAAGCGCTGGGACACGACGGCCTGTTGATCGATCATCCATGGCCGGCTGTCGATAAGGCGGCCTTGCACCAGGATACCCTGGAACTGGTGGTCCAGGTGAACGGCAAGCTGCGCGGCCGCATCACCGTGCCCGCCGACGCCTCACGGGAAGCGTGCGAACAGGCGGCGCTGGCCGACGAGAATGTCAAACGCCACACCGGGGACGGCGCCGTGCGCAAGGTTATCGTGGTGCCCGGCAAACTGGTCAATATTGTCGTATAAACAGCAGACTCCCTAGACCCCCTCTCCCTCCGGGACGACTACAGGGACGTAGGAGGTAGAACGAAGTCCGGAGCCGGAGTCGAGAGGGCCGGGGTGAGGGAAAAGAATTTACTTCTCGACTATAGGTACCACCCCTCAAAATCCAGACAGACAGACAACAGACCGATAAGCTTATGTTCTTTTGCCGCCTGATATTTTTTTTAACAGTCGCTTCACTGCTGACGGCTTGCGGCTTTCATTTGCGCGGCAGTCCCGAGCTGGCGGGCAACCGGGCCCTGCCGGCGGAAATGGCCGTTACTGTCATCGAAGCGCCCAGCCAGACCAGCGAGCTGGTCCGCCAGTTGAAGCGGGCCCTGCGCAGCGCCGAGGTTGTGGTGGCCGATGCGGAGGATCAGCCCGGCGCGGCGCGGTTGAGCCTGAGCGAGGAACTGGACAGACGCGTACTGTCGGTGGATTCGGAAGGCAGGGCGGTGGAGTACGAACTCAATTACACCGTGACCTTCCAGGTCAGCCGCGACGATATCGCCTGGGAGATGCCGCCGCAGAGTATCACGTTGACCCGCGATTATTATTTTGACCGGCTGGAGGCGCTGGCGGCCAGCCGCCAGGAAGAGATGTTGCGGCGCAACATGCAGCAGGAAATGGCGCGCCTGATCCTCGACCGCATCCGCGCTTCAAAAAACAGTTTAACCACGGAGGACACGGAGGACACGGAGAGATAAACAAACAAATTTAATGCAAACTTATAAGTGGGTCGGGATGATGCAACGAAACTCAACTTAACAATGTCATTAAAAATCCCGGCTTTTTCTTCGTGTCCGGTCTTGGTTATCATGACTTTTATCGTTGGGGTTTCGCAAGCTCACCTTGACCCGCAAGCTTTTTTATTTTCCAAACCCAATAATCTTTTAACTCAGTGCCCTCCGTGATCTCCGTGGTTAAATTGTTTAACTCCGGCGTAATGTGAGCTTGGTCCCATAATTGTCTGATGTTTCTTGCTTTCCGGGGGTTCTGGCGTTATTCAATCCTTTAGCCTAAGGATTCCGAGCCCTGGATGAGTCAGACAGCGTATAACCCGTTTACGTTGAAGTTCGCCGACG
>DASVCP010000151.1:0-11030 GCA_036381555.1 Gammaproteobacteria bacterium | reverse complement strand
GGCATGGACCCGACAGGGAAGCCGAGACGCGTTCATATGCGCGCTGCCTGTGGCGGTAACATTCATTCAGTGCTTTTCGTGGCGACGATCGTACTGCCGCCGACCTGGCTTGCGACCGCCTGGGCGGCCGGTGACGATCATCACGTAAACGACAGACAAACAACGCCCGTCGAACAAACGATCAGTCCGGAAGCGCTGAAACTCCATCTGCAGGAAATCGACGAAACCCTGGCCTTGTCCGCGAAGATTGCGCCTCGAAGCGAGCTGCCGGCAAGCGCGGAGGAATATACACCTCCACCTCCTGGCGAGGAAAATCTGCCGGAATCGCCGCCATGAGATGCATCGCCGCCCTGCTGCTGGCGTTGTTCGGCGCAGCGGCACACGCGCAGCCGATTACAGTCGATACCCCGGCCGACCTGATCGCCGACGCCTGCGACAGCAACCGCGCCCCCTGTTTCGGCAACGACAACGGCATTACCGGCGACGTGGGCGACTTGCCGGGGCCGGACGGCCGCATATCGTTCCGGGAAGCGATCCGCGCAGCCAACGTCACACCCGGATCGCAGCAAATTACTTTTTCCACGCCCGCAAATACGCTGACTGTTCTTCAATACGGCCCCTTGCCGCCCTACCAGGACAGCAATGCGGGCATCATAGGCCGCTCACACACTTTCCGTGGCACCGTCGTCTCCTCGCAATTCCCGGGAGTGCCGCTTCAAGGTCTTGTCATTACCGGAGACCGCAACCTGATTGAAGGGCTGGTGTTTAACGGGTTCACCAATATCTCCGCGCCGCCGGGTACGCACGGCGGCACTACGACCGTCCCGCTGCCGACGCCGCCAGGCTGGCAGCCCACCGGCTCCGCCGGCATTAACATCATGGGCGATCACAATACCGTGCGGCTCTGCGTTTCGGGAATGGACGCCGGCGGCGTCGTCGCCATTCCCAACGTGGTCGGCTTCAGCCTGCACGGCGACAACAACGATCTGGGGCCCGACAACACGGCCTCGGGCAACATATGGTACGGCATCGGCATTGCCGGCAACCGCAACAAGGTGCATGACGCCAACGTCGGCTGGAAGCGCGTCAGAAACGGCCTGGTTGGTAACCAGCAAAGCGGTATCTTTATCTATGGCGATCATAACCTGATCGGCGCGCGCAGCTTCTTCCACCGGGGCCCGCTGTATATCAAGTTCGGCGATCCGGTGTTGATCGGCGGCAATTCCATCAACGGGCGGTTCGCCGGCGTTAACATCCAGGCCGGCAACCATAATATCGTTGTCGACAATCCGATCGGAGTCGACCAGGCGCGCATGGTATCCATGGGAAATCTCGGTCACGGCGTGCTGCTGCAACAAGGCGCCCGCAACAACACCGTCATCGGCAACACCATTTCGGCGAACAGATACGCCGGCATCCACATAAACAACGCGCACGAAAATGTTATCGAGAACAACAGGATCGGCACCGCCGTGGACGGGCAAACACCGTTGGCCAACGAAGAATATGGCATAGGCATCAGGAACGCGTCGATCCGGAACACCGTGCGCGACAACGTCATTTCCGCCAACAAGCTAGATGGTGTCTCCATCAAAAACGCCGACGAGAACCGCATCCGGGGCAATAAAATCGGCCTCAACGCGCAAGGCATCGACAGCGTGCCGAACGAAAACAGCGGCGTGGTCATCGAGGACGGACGTGAGAACCTCGTAGGCGGACCGTCCGGCACCTTAAGTCCGTTTTCGATTATCGCCTCAATCTTCGGCCGCGGCGCACAAGGTAACGTCATTTCGGGCAACAAACACTACGGCATCGTCATTCGCGGCGCCCGCGCGACGGAAAACAGAATTGAAGGCAACATGATCGGCACCAACGCGGTCGGCGACGCAATCCGTCGAAACGAATACTCGGGCATTCGTCTTGACGATGGTGCCAATAAAAACGAAATCATCAAAAATCTGATATCGGGCAACGGCTACCATGGTGTTCGCATCAGCGGCACGGGCACCGACGAGAACGAATTCGAAGAGAACACTATCGGCCTGAACAAGTCGCAAACCGCCATTCTTCGCAATGAGCAGGCAGGCGTCTGGATCAAGGACGGCTCGCAAAAGAATGTCATCGGCTCTTTGACGCCGGGCAAGGGCAACGTCATATCCGGCAACGGCCGCAACGGCATTGTCGTTGAAGCCGCCGACCGTAATTTATTCTATGGCAATATAATAGGGATGAACGGAGCCGGCGATGCGCCGCTTGAAAACGCTTATTATGGTATCTGGTTGCGGCGTGGCGCGAACCATAACGAAATCGGCCACGACGCAAACGTCGACACGCGCAACTTTATATCCGGCAACACCCTGGACGGCATTCGAATCCAGGACTCCAGCGACAACAAGGTGTACCAGAGTTTCATCGGTCTCAACAAGGCGGGCGCCGACGCCATTGAGAACCGAAGGCACGGTATTCAAATTGACGGCGGGTCCGAGCGTAATATTATCGGCGGGCTTACGGGCACCAACTGGATTTCCGGCAACGGCTTCGAGGGCATTTACATCCACGGCGCCACGGCTGTTAAGAATGCCGTACACAACAACGTCATCGGCCTGGACGAAGCCGAACAAAACAAGCGCCCCAATCAACGCAACGGCATCTTGATCGAAGGCGCCCGGCGAACGATCATCGGATGGGACATTTTTCACGGCAACGTGATATCGGGCAACGGCGAAAACGGAATTAAAGTGGATCGGCTCGCCGAAGATACCCTGATCCACGGAAATAATATCGGGCTCGATACGCCGGGCACCGCCAAATTCGGCAACACTCATGCAGGCATATCGGTGACCGGCGGCGCCAGGGTAACGGTTATCGGCAGCACAGGCACGAACAAGGAAAACCTCATCGCCGACAACGGTAAGGCCGGCATTCACGTCGACGGAACCGGCGGAACGGACGGCACCGAGATTTACGGCAATAAAATCGGTTTGGACGCCGCCGAGGCGGCGGCCGGCAACGCCGAACAGGGCATACTGATCGACAACGGTGCGACCAAAACGATTATCGGCAATCCCAGTCCCGCGAATAACGTAATTGGCGCAAACACCGAGCAGGGAATCCTGATTCGCAACGCCGGCACCGAGCGCGTTTTTATTCGCGGCAATCGCATCGGGGTTAACAGTGCAGGCAACTCGAGAGCCAACCGCGTCGGCATTCAGGTGGAAGACGGCGCCAAGACGGTATATATCGGCGGCTTGCGAACCAGCATGGGCAACACCATTGCATACAATACTGAACAGGGCGTTCGCATCACGGACGCCGGCACGCAGGAAGTTTTGCTCACACGCAACTCGATTTTTAAAAACGGCGCGCTGGGCATCGATGTCGGCCCGCTGAACACCGACAACCTCGATGCGCGGGATATAGACGCGGGGCCGAACGGCATGATGAACAGTCCCACGGCCTGTGTCACCCAAGATCCGGTTAGCGGCGCCACATCGTTGAGTTTGCATCTGGACACGCCAAATCCGCAACAGGCCACGATCGAACTGTTCAACAACACCGCCTTCGATCCCGCCGGTCACGGCGAAGGCGAAACGTATCGCGGTACCGTGCGGCCGAACGCGGCCGGCGAGTTCGTTATTCCGGATGTTTCGGTTGCGCCCTGGAATTTCGGGCCCGGTTCCAGCATTACCGCCACGGCAACGGATAATAACAATAACACTTCGGAATTCTCTTCGGCGATTCGCTTTGACATGATGGGCTTCGTCACCGGCGCGGCCGCACCGTTGCGCACCGGGCGGGTGGGATTGCTGGCCGACAGTTACGGCGCGCCCATCGCATTCGGCGGTAATCAATATGCAGTCTTGCGTAACGGCGCCGCGGCTGCCGACAACTATGTCGATCTCGACCGCGACCGCTTTCAAATTCACATCGTCGACCCCGCGCTGAACACCAATCCAGCTGCGACGGAACGGCACGCCGGTTTGGTTGAAATCGGCACGACCGATGCAGCCGGTAACGCGTTGGACAACATGACCGCCTGTCGATTGGATGAGCAGGGTGGCGTCAATTCAAATGTCTTTCACACTCCAACGCATATGCTGGTAGCCGATACGCTGGAAGACGGCAGTGTACCGCAAGATATTCGGCTTGGCCTGCCGGCAGGTACCATGACGGTAGGTGCGCCTGATTTTAACGGCGGAAATTATCGCACTAACGACGGCTTGGGCAATTATCCCGTCGATGACGCCGCCGACGATCGAACTCATCTGACCATGATAAACGGCAACGTGGTGGCGACCTACCACAGTCCGGGCGGTCACGCATGCGAAATCACGCGGCCGGTTTGCGATCGCGCCGGCACGCTGGCGAACATAGTGACAGTGACCACGCATAACTTTATGGAGCCTTTCTTCGATATCGGTCATCCGGCTCCCGCTCCGATATTCATCGCGGGCGCGGGCAACGGCCGGCATGACTTTGTCGATACCAACGGCAACGGCGTATTCGAACCGGCGACCGAAACGGGCGAGCCCTTTTTGGATCTCAGTGCCGGTCATACGCCGCCTTATGATGCCGGCCGGCGTGGGTTGATCTGGGACCCCACCGTGATCGCCAGTTATATCGCCCGTGCGCAGGAACGCTGGACCCAGGCCTGTATGAATCTGGTTTTTGCACCGACTGTCAATCATGAGCCGGCACCGGGCATGTGGTTGGACGGTAATCATAATCCCATAAGGGATGCAACAGGCATCCCCAGCCAGGACAGCGTACTGGCTCAGCGCTTTCGCTCGGCTGTGAATCTAAATGCCTTTCCTTTCGATAACGTGGCCGATGTTTATTTTGGCCCCGCTATAGCCGGTGGGGGTGCAAACGCGATTACAATTAATCCTTGGGCTCTGACGCTCTTTCCGGGGCTGCCTTGGCACCATCAGGATGCGATTTTTATCGGCACCGACGCCACAGCCAATGCCAATCACTTTACGCTCGCGCATGAACTGGGTCATATCATTCTGAATACCGGGCACGATCCCGCGCTGGTATGGGATATGTGGGAGCTGTACCCCACCACGCCGGGATCAGGCTCACGGCTCGTGCACGAGTATCGCCGGTTCGACCGGGTAACCGAACTGCTATCGCATGTTAACCGTTTTGGATGGCTGGTAAGATGAAACGATCAAAACGTTGGACCGTTGGTGTATTGCTTGGGTTTATTTTTGCGGGAGCGGTTTTAATATTTGCCTTTTCTGCCACGCGCGCGCCCACGCCTGAAGACACACTGGAGGCAGAAATCGATCACTGGGCAAACACCGGCTTGTTGGAATGGCAGGCGGCCCTCATGGATCCCACCCGACTGGGTCTTGCGTACAGTCATCCTGAAACCGCCGCACGGTATGCGGTAAAGCATCTGGAAAAAACGGAAAGCAAAAGCGAGTTTGCCTGGTGGCTGCTGGTCAACATCGCCATGCCCGAGCAGCGCGAATTGCTGGAACCGTTTGCACTGGCCGCGGCCGACAGCGAAGATTCAGCGGAGCGACGCTATCAGGGCCTCGTCTTGCTGCTGCGCATTGCATCACCGGCGGCACCGGAGAAAGTCCGGGCTTATATAGAAGGAAACAACCCTGTACATTTGAGAATTGACTTGATCCGGCAACTCGCGACTTTCCTGACCGACGAGTCAGTGTCGCTAACAGAACAATTGGTCAAAGCGCACGCTCAGATACTGGCCCCGGAAATACAGGCGGAAATTCGGTCAAAGATAAAGGATTTTCAGGTTGTCTCATCCACGATCCGGAAGTCGCTGCCGGATAACCGGCAAAAACAAATCATCGCACTGCATACCGCCGCCATTCTGGCCGAACCGTCGGCGTCGCTCGAAAGCCGCGGCCGCGCCGGTCAAATCGAGGCGAAACTGGGATCGCTCGAAACCCGCGACTTGTTTCGCAGGATTTCAGCGTCCCTCAGCGATGCAGTCAAGGCGGGCAAGCTGGAAGCCTCGCTTTAAATAAACACCGCCCCCGCCCGGCAGGGACGGTGTTCCTTTTGAATAAGTCCAATATCCCTTCCCCGCCGCCCGGCAAAAAAAAGACTTGCCATCCCAATACTGTTTATGGCACAGTATTTACTGTGTAATACACAGTATGGTGGAAAACCCCGTGGATACTGATCGTTTCGACAAAATGCGCATGGAGCTGCGCCGCGGCGCGCTGGTCCTGGGCGTGCTGGCGGCTCTGCGCGAAGAACACTATGGCTATTCATTGCGGAAATACCTGATTTCGTCGGGCCTGGACATTGACGAGGGCACCTTGTACCCGCTGATTCGCAGGCTGGAGGATTACGGCCTGCTGGCCAGCGAGTGGCGCCAGGAGGAAGGCCGGAAAAAGCGCTATTACCGGATCTCCGCGGACGGGCTGCGGTTGTTACAGGAATTACGCAACGAATGGGACGCGCTGAACACCACGTTGAAAAGTTTACTGGAGAAATAAATATGAACTGGTTGAACCGTTACATTACCGCCGTAAAAAACTACCTGCCGGGCAACATGCGCGACGATGTCGGCCAGGAGTTGCTGTCGCTGTTGCAGGACAAGATCGAAGCGGCCGAAGAAGGCAAGGGCAGGCCCCTGACCGAAGAGGAACAGCTCGCGCTGCTGAAGCAGATGGGGCATCCGGTCAAAGTGGCCGCCGGTTTCCACAAAAGGCAGACACTGATCGGCGAAGAGTCGTTTCCATTCTATAAACAAACGCTGAAGTACGCATGGCTGGGTGTTTTCGTGGTTTATTTTATTCTGGCGGCACTGAGCATGACGACGGCACCCGACTTTAAATTCAGCCGCGAAATCAATCGCGCGCTGCCGGACATGTTCAACGCGATGATATACGCGTTCGCGATCGTAACGCTGATCTTTTACGCCGGGGACCGTGTTCTGAAACGCCGCGACTTCTTCGGCAACTGGGAGCCGCGTAATCTGCCCAAAACCGAGAATCAGTGGGTGCCGATTCCGCTGTATGAAACCATACCCGCCATAATCTTCACCGTGATTTTTCTGGCGTTTATCAACGCCCTGGTTTCTTCCGTCGGCGTTGACAGCGACAGCGGCGGAAACGGTCTCGCCTTCAGTGAGTCTGTCGCCGGGCTGCTTCCCTATATCAACGTGACCATCCTGTTTTCCCTCGGCCTGATGGTCTACAACCTGTTCACCCCTTACTGGACAGCAGCCAAACTGATTGGAAACGTGGCAATCGGCATCGCGGCTTGCGCCATTCTTTCCATCCTGCTCGGCCTGGACAGCATTATCGTCATCCGCGGGTCGGCGACCGCGCTGGCGCCGTTCTACCCGAGCCTGCACACACTGATCAAAACCGTGCTCGCTATTGTATTGCTGGTCAACGTGTACGAAATCCTGCGCGATGCGTACCGCGCCTGGAAACTCGGCAAACGCTGATTAAGACGGTGATGCCCTGCGTACCCGGTCGCGCCCCACGAACACTGACTTTACCCGCAACCCCCTCTCCGCCGTGGAGCGGGGGTTTGCCCTTGCTTGACATGCAACCTTTTGGTTGCATATCATAACGCATGGACGAGGTCTTCAAAGCGCTCGCCGACGCCAACCGCCGGCAACTGCTGGACCGGCTGCACGCCGACAACGGCCAGACCCTGAGCGAACTGTGCGCGGGATTGGCCATGTCACGCCAGGCGGTGACCAAGCACCTGGCGATACTCGAAGCCGCCAACCTGGTGGTCACCGTGTGGCGCGGCCGGGAGAAGCTGCATTACCTGAACCCGGCGCCGATCGCCGGAATTTACGACCGCTGGATCCATAAGTATCAGCGCCGCCGGATGCAGGCGCTGAAGGAACTGAAAAAGCAACTCGAGGAACACGACGATGAGTAAACCACAATTTGCATACGTCACTTACATCGCCACCACGCCCGGGAAATTATGGGAAGCATTGACCAGCGCCGAATTCACCCGGCAATACTGGGGACGCGACTGGCCCGACCGCGGCATGCACCGCAGTCTCGTGTCCGACTGGCAACCCGGCGCGGAAATCAAAATGCTCATGCAGGACGGCGAAACCGAATTCTACGGCGAAGTGCTGGAAGCCGATCCGCCGCGCAGACTGTCGTACACGTTCAAATTCATGATGGGCGATGTTGAAGCCGGCTCGCGCGTCACCTTTGACCTGGAACCCAACGGCAGCATCGTCAAACTGTCGCTGCTGCACGAGGATTTTTCGCCGGAGAGCGTCGCCGATCATTTCATCGCCGGCATCAGTAACGGCTGGCCCGCGATTCTTTCCTGCATGAAGAGCCTGCTTGAGACCGGTAAGCCGCTGGATCTGACCAAAACAAAGATGGATGCTTGAATCGGGCGTGGGAAGCCGACTTCAAGACCGAACAACCGGGACATGACATGATCCGTAATCGGAACCTGCAATGGCGTTGACGGCAAAACCGCCTTGTCTTCGGCGAGGCGGTTTTTCGTTTGTTCCACGCGCAAACAGCAAGCTTCACACATTGCCGTACCACCTCCCTGATTCATCCCGTGACAGGTGAACTTTTTCGTTTGGACGCGAGATCATTTTCGAAACGCATGAGAATACTCACGGGTCATCAAAAAAAATTGCCGTTGAATTTTGTCGACACTTATCGATTTTTGTTTTCGGTCAGTCAACAAAAATTGATGATCGTTCCATGTCACATGGCCAACTATTTTTTCATCCACGTATTAATAACGATTGGAAATTTCTTCCGGCACGTGCAGAATGACTTACGTGGATATGTTCTCTGTATTCACAAGGGCTCTTCTTGCAAAACCGTTTATGGATGAACCGGCAAAATATCGGGAGGCCTTCATGCACGTTATTCCTGCACCTTAACTTCGGTTCCATTTCCCGCTCGTGCAACTCCAACGGCAAACTGAACGCCGGCGGATTTCGCTTGCCTTGATTTTTCACCGCATGCCGGAATTCACACGGGAGGTATACAACAGGGAGTTAAGGCGCACGGTGCGACCCGGAAGCCTCGCGTAATCGTCAGCCATCCTTGCGGCGTTAAATAAGGAGATTGAATATGCTCAAAGAGTATTTTTTGAAAGCTGTACTTGCGTTACTGGTGCTGCTGGGATCGCTTGGACCCGTAAGCGTCCACGCTCAACCCGGCATCGCCGAAGGGCCTTTCATCGTGAACTTCCAGGCGATTTCCGACGCAACCTCGGGTTTGTCGGTATCAGAAGCCGAATCCGGGCCGTTGACGGTTCACGAGCACGACGTTCCCGCCGGGGCGCAGTTTCCATCCGGAACCGGCCAGGCGGAACAAGACGCTCCATTCCAACTGCAGACCGCCCAACCGTCGCCACAGCCGGCGATCGATTTTGAAGGCCAGGATCAAACGGAATGGATACCGCCCGATACCAACGGCGCGGTCAGCAGCGAGTTCGTGCTGACCACCGTCAACAACGACGCCAACGTCCGTGACCGTAACGGCAACCTGCTGGCCGCCCTGGACCTGAACGATTTCTGGGCGGTGACGAACACCACGGGCAACTCGTTCGACACCCGCAGCCGCTTCGATCCCTACGCACAGCGCTTCATGATCCTGTCGGCCGGCTCGCTGGGCGACCTGGAAAACTCCAGCATATTGCTGGCCGTCAGCCAGACCGGCAATCCGACCGGCAACTGGATACTGTACCGCGTGCCGATTAACACGCCGCATTGGATCGATTATCCGACGATCGGCTTCAACTCGAAGTGGATCGCCGTGCACGGCAATCTGTTCCCGCTCGATGGCAGCGGCTCCGATTTCACCACCAACCTGTGGGCTTTCAACAAAGCCAATCTGTACGCCGGCGCAACCGGCAACTTCACGATGCTGCCGGGCCTGGGCGTGACCGCGCAACCGGCCGAAACCTACGATCCGACACATCCCGACCTGTTCTTCCTGCAACAGGACAGCAATTGCTCGGTGGCGCTATACCGTATGTTCGGCAACGTCGGCGCCGAGAACACGCAATTCATCAACTCGATCACGGCGCCGTTATGCTGGACCGGCAACATTCCGGGAGCGCCTCAGGCGGGCACCGACCAGGTCGTTTTCCCGGGCATCAACTGGATGATGGACGCCATCTATCGCAACGGCGCGGTCTGGGGCACGCAGGTGGTCGAGCCGCTCACCGCCCCGGCCCGCACCGCCGCACAGTGGTGGCGCATCGGTGAAGCCGGCAACCTGATCGACTTCGGCCGCGTGGATGATCCCACCGGCGTCGCCTACTACGGCTTCCCGTCGATCGCCGCCAACGCCGACAACGACGCGCTGATCGGCTTCACGCGCTTCAGCGAGGATACGTTCCCGAGCGCGGCCTATGCGTTCCGTTCTGTCGGCGATCCTGCCGGCACGTTCCGCGAACCGGTAGTCTACATGTCCGGATTGACGCCCTACCCCTTCGATCGCTGGGGCGACTACAGTCATACCCAGGTCGATCCGGTCAACGATCTCGATTTCTGGACCGTGCAGGAAATCACCGGCAACAACGGCTGGTTGACCTGGTGGGCGAATGTCGAAGTGCCCGAGGACGGCGAACCGGTCGACGTCAACGTGTTGTTGAGATCCGCGGCGCTCGATCCGACCAACAGCCCGCATCCGCAGCTACGGGTGGTCAACGTCGACGATGTGCCGTTGAGTCTCAGCAACCTGACGTTGCGTTACTGGTTCAACTGCGATTGCAATCCCAACACGACCACCATGAACGGCGTGGTCGACTGGGCCGGTCTGTTACCTCAAGGTTTACCGATCACCTCGCAAGTGCAGATATCGTTCGAACGAACCACGGACAGTAACCAGACGCATGCGATGGTAATCAGCTTCGCCGGCGGTGCGCCGGCGGTGCAACCGGGACAATTCGTCGAGATCCATACGCGCTTCAACAAGCCCGACTGGAGCAACATGCCGCAAGCCAACGACTGGAGCTTCGCGCCGTTCAACAACTTCACCAGCTGGGACATGGTTACCGCTTATATAAACGGCGTCCTCGTG
>DASVCP010000150.1:0-14085 GCA_036381555.1 Gammaproteobacteria bacterium | reverse complement strand
AATAACCTCCCGGTGGAATGCCCGTCTTCCCAACCTTGCGGCGCTGTGGCCCGGTTTGAACGGACGCCTCACCGGCCAAGGCGCCATTGAAGGCAAAACGTCGCGTTTGCGCTTCACCGGTAAACTGCATGCTGAAAACCTTGAATATCAAAATTTCAGTGCCGGCTTCGTTAATTTCAATGCAAGCACCTCCCGGTCCCCGCTAAATTCCGGCTTCCAACACTCAGTAAATATTGAAGCCGGCAACCTTGACGTCAATGGCTTTTTAATCGCCGATCTACAGTCTGAAATTAACGGCAGTCTCGACAATCATAAGGTTCTGACCAGTTTGGCAACTCAAAATGGCGCCTTGAATCTGGAAATATCGGGGCAGTGGCAAGCGCCGCAATGGCAGGGAATCCTGCTTCAGGCAACTATTCGCGATACCGCTGCCGGTGACTGGTCGTTGAAAGCGCCGTCCTCCCTACGGTATTCGCCTGACATTCGCGCCTTAACCGAAACCTGTTGGCGGCAAAACCAGGCAGAAGCCTGCTTTTCCGGACTTATCAAAGGCTCGGAAATAAACGCTACCGGACATCTAAGCGAACTCCCCTTGCAATTGGCCAAACCCTGGCTGCCCGCCAACCTGGAGGTTCACGGCCAACTGGGAGGGCGGCTGCAAATCAACGGGACATTGGCCGAACCCGCCGGAATACTGCTGCTTCAGCCGGAAGACGGTTATTTTCTTGTAAAACATGTTGAGGGGGAACCTGAGTCGTACCCATGGCGAGAGGCGCGGGTGCAAGTCAATTTCGCCAATGGCGGATACAAGCTTGCGGCGGGAATACTTCTGCCTGATCAAGGCTCAGCTTCCGCCTCGGTTGAGCTGAGTCCCGAGAAACAACTTGGCGGAAACCTCATGTTGGATTTTAGCCAACTCGCCTGGTTGGAAGCCTGGATACCGTCGTTAAGAGACATACAGGGGGAACTTCATGCCGAGATGAACCTGTCAGGCACGCTTGAACAACCACAATGGCTGGGCTCCGCCCGTATCGATCAGGCATCGGCAACGGTACCCGCTCTGGGTCTTGACCTGAAAAAGCTCACGCTCGCTTTGGAAGCCGGCGACGGTAATCAAGTGTCGATAGAGGGCTCCGCCCAATCCGGTCCGGGACACATTCTTCTCGATGGACAGATCAACAAAACGCCGGCGCAACTTTGGCGGTTGTCACTGGGGATCAAGGGCGAACGTTTCGAGGTCGTGAACACTCCGGAGGCCCACGTTCTCGCAACACCAAAATTAAACGTGGATGCAAGCAGGAAGCTCGTTAACATCGAGGGATCTATCCTACTCCCGGAAGTCGACATCCGTCTGCAAAATCTGCCCGCAAGAGCCGTGAAAGTATCCGACGATGCCGTCATTGTTAACGAATCTGAAGCCGAATTCGAATCCACCAACGGGATTCCCGTTAAAACCAACATAAAATTAATACTCGGCGAAAAGGTGCATTTCAACGGTTTTGGTTTCGAAGCGAAATTGAGCGGCAGTCTTGATCTGGTTGAAGAACCCGGCCAGCCCACCCTGGCATATGGCGCACTGGCTATCGATGAAGGCCGTTATAAAGCCTACGGCCAAAACCTGTCTGTAGAACGGGGAAGATTGATTTTTCAGGGGCCCTATGACAACCCGGGCCTTGATATTCGCGCCGTGCGAAAAACACCGGATGTCACCGTCGGACTGGATATCGGCGGCACGTTAAAAGATATACGCAGCACTGTTTTCTCGGAACCGAGCTTGCCGGACAGCGAAGCTGTCGCCATCCTGCTTACCGGCAAACCGCTTTCCGATACAAATAAAAGCGAAGCGAATATACTCGTCAATGCCATCGCGTCGCTGGGCATCAAAAAAAGCCGGACGCTCACCAGCCAGCTGTCGGAAACGTTCGGACTGGATGTTCTGACCATAGAAAGCGATAGCGGCCTGGAGCAAAGCTCCCTGACTATCGGCAAGTATCTCACTCCACGCCTTTATGTTCGATATGCCATCGGCCTGTTCGATCAGCTGTCGAAACTCGCGCTCGAATACCGCCTGACCGAACATCTCATGGTTGAGGCGAAGTCGGGTAAGGATCAAAGCATGGACATCATTTATCGCATCGAGCGGTAGAAAATCTGACGCAAAGGCGCAAAGAGATAATTAAAGATCGTTAGAAACACGTCATGGCGTTATTGTTGCTAAGACAAACATTCCCGCTGTTTTAGGGTCTCGGCGTCTTCGCGTCCGACCGCCATGGAGGGCGGAAGTGCAGATCGTGCAGGAGCAGTCATCTGCTTTGCGTCAAATGTTTTTATACTCACATTTTTAATTCGTACAGTAATAATATTTCCAGGTATATACCCTTCCATTTTGGTGATATTTCCCTGCACGTTTGTATTTAAGTTCCTAAAAACATATAATTACGACTGAAAATTAATTTCAACCCTAATTGTTAGTATTCAAGGGATTTTATGTGTGGCATTAGCGGCGAATACCGTTTTCACGGCCTAGCAGCAAGCCCAAGCACTATCGAAGCCATTAACGAACAGCAACAGCGGCGCGGCCCTGATTCAACAGGCGTATATTTCCAGGACAACGTTGCCCTGGGACACCGGCGCCTGATGATCATGGATCTCTCACCTGCTTCCTCGCAACCCCTCCATGATCCTCAACTCGGCCTGACCCTGGTTTTTAACGGCGCCATCTACAATTACCGTGAAATTCGCGAAGAATTGAAACAGCAGGGCTATCGATTTTTTTCAGACGGCGATACCGAAGTAATCATGAAAGCATTTCATGCGTGGGGCGAGGAATGCCTGCAACGCTTCAACGGCATGTTTGCACTGGCTGTATGGTGCCGGGACGAAAACCGCCTGTTCCTGGCGCGCGACAGGCTCGGCATCAAGCCGCTTTACTTTACCCTGAACGATCGCTTCTTTCGCTTCGCCTCCTATCTGCCGGCGCTGCTGAAATCGCCGGAGGTCGGGCACGAACTTGAACCGGCCGCGCTCAACTTTTATTTCAATTTCCACGCTGTCGTCCCCGCCCCGTACACGCTGTTTAAATCGGTAAAGAAGTTAAAACCCGGCCATTTTCTCTGGGTCAATGGAGACGGCACCATTCGCGAACAGCAGTGGTGGCGACTCGACTATCCTGACAAACCGGAATCGTACAGCCCGGAGGAATGGCAGTCGCAACTGCTCGATAAACTTCAGGAAGCCGTACGGTTGCGCAACGTGGCCGCAGTGGATGTCGGAATTCTGCTATCGGGTGGCGTCGACTCCAGCCTGCTGACCGGCCTGCTCGCAGGGCAGAAATCCGCGCCGGTCAAGACCTTTTCGGTCGGATTCGAAAGCATAAACGATGAAGACGGTGACGAATTTGTGTACTCCGATATCATCGCCAAACATTTCTCCACCGAGCACACTAAAATCCGCGTGCCGGAAAAAGAGCTGCTGGCCGACTTGCCGAACGCCATTGCCGCCATGGCCGAGCCCATGGTCAGCCACGACTGCATTGGGTTTTACCTGCTTGCCCAGACGGTGGCCAAACACTGCCGTGCGGTGCAAAGCGGCCAGGGAGCCGACGAGGTTTTCGGCGGTTATCATTGGTATCCGCCGTTGTTAAATGTGGCCGATCCCTTGCAAGCCTACCGGGAACGCTTCTTCGATCGTGATCACGCGGAATATCTGGAAACACTGCAACCGCAATGGCACACGCATGATTACGCCGGTGAATTTATCGCCGACATGTTTTCCCAGCCGGGTGCAAATCACCCGGTGGACAAGGCGCTGCGCCTGGATACGACAGTCATGCTGGTGGAAGACCCGGTCAAGCGTGTGGACAATATGACCATGGCGGCCAGCCTGGAAGCGCGGGTGCCGTTCCTGGATCATACCGTGGTGGAATTTGCGGCGCGGATCCCGGCCGAATTAAAAGTGAAAGACGAGGGAAAATGGATATTAAAGGAAGCATCACGGCGAGTGATTCCCGCCGACGTTATCGACCGGCCGAAAGGCTATTTTCCCGTGCCCGCTTTGAAGTACCTGCGCGGCAACGTGCTGGAGATGGTGCAGGATGCGCTGGGCAACCGACGCAGCCGGGAACGGGGATTGTTCAACAAAACCTACGTCAACCGGCTGATCGCCGAACCTTCCGACCATATCACGCCGCTGGGCAGTTCCAAGCTCTGGCAGTTGGCCTTACTGGAACTCTGGTTGCAATCACACGGGCTGTAGAACCTGTCTCAAAATGTTTGCGAGCGCAGATGAGACGAGGCAAAAATGTCCGAAAAAGCGGAGTTTACACGGAGTAAATGAGCATTTTGAGGACATTTTTAACGACGTATCACCAAGCGCAGGAATTTTGAGATAGGTTCTATGAGTAAACGCGCACAAAGCGAACGCCTACTACGCAAACAGGCACCCTCTCATGCGCTTTTAAAGCAACAGCAGCGACATCAGGCGATTACTGACGCGCCGGAAAATGTCGTAATCCATTGCGGCTGGGGCCGCCTGCTGCTGGGGCATACCTTCGAGAGCGAGTCATTGCTGGCCGACACCCTGCTGGAGGAAAAACCCGGCGAACGCGATATCGCCATATATGTCTCCAACCCCCATCTGGTTTTGAATCGGGCGCCGCAATCGCTGTTCCTGGATCCGTCCGACACCTGGCGGCTATGGCTGAACAATTACCGCCCGCGGCCACGTTCAATTCCGGGCGTTCTGATCCGCCGCGCCACCAGCATGCATGACATCGAGGCCATCAATAACATCTACCTGGGCCGGCAGATGGTGCCGCTGAACGCCGACGACGCTTTGAAAAATCTTTATTCGAGCCGGTTGCTGTATCTTGTCGCCGAAGGCACCGGCACCGGGCGGATCGTGGGCACGGTGATGGGCATCAACCATGAAAAAGTCTTCAATGATCCGGAAAAAGGTTCAAGCCTGTGGTGCCTGGCGGTCGCGCCGGACTGCAAAACGGCCGGTGTGGGCGAAGCCCTGGTGCGCTACCTTATCGAGTACTACCAGGCGCGGGGCTGCCAGTATCTCGACTTGTCGGTGCTGCACGACAATGAATCAGCCAAGAATCTCTACCGCAAGCTGAAGTTCGAATCCATCAATACGTTCACAATTAAGACTAAAAACGCCATCAACGAAAGACTGTTTGCCGGCGTGCCGCAGTGGCCGAACCTTAATCCCTATGCCCGCATTATCGTCGACGAAGCGTTGTCGAGAGGCATCGAGGTGGTAATGGACGACGAAGAAAACGGCCTGTTCACCCTCAATCTGGGTGGGCGGCAAATCCGCTGCCACGAATCGCTGACCGACATCACCTCGGCCGTCAGCATGACGCTCTGCCAGAACAAATTACTGACACACAAAATCCTTGCCAGAGCGGGTCTCACCACGCCCGAATTCACGCTTTATCGGGACATGCCGCAAGCCGAAGAGTTTCTGCAGCGGCATCGGTCCATCGTGGTAAAACCGATCGACAGTGAACAGGGGCATGGCATCAGCGTCGACATCCGCGATACCTCCGGCTTGCAAGCGGCTATCGAACGCGCGCAAACTGTTTCCAGTGAAATAATCCTCGAACGTTATCATTCCGGCCAGGACCTGCGCGTGCTGGTGATCGGCCAGCACGTGGTGGCCGCGGCAATCCGGCGGCCCGCCGAAATCATCGGCGACGGTGAGAAAGACATCAAGACCCTGGTCGAGAAACTAAGCCGTCGGCGGCAGGCGGCCACCGGCGGCGAAAGCCGGGTTCCGCTGGACGCGGAAACCGAGCGTTGCATTAACGAAGCCGGTTACGACTGGCATTCCGTGCTCGAACCGAACCAGCACTTGTTCGTGCGCAAGACAGCCAACCTGCATACCGGCGGTGTATTGATTGACGTCACCGAACAGTTGCATCCCGCGTTGCGGAAATCCGCGCTGGCCGCCGCCGCCGCATTGAACATACCGGTTACCGGCATCGACATGATTATCAACGGGTCCGACAAGCCGGATTACGTTATCATCGAAGCCAATGAGCGTCCCGGGTTGGCCAATCATGAACCCCATCCCACGGCACAGCGGTTTATCGATTTGTTATTCCCCTACAGCGAGGAAATTAAGCGATGAACCGCCCTGAAAACCAATTCACCATCGACCACGAATACTTGAAGAAACAACTGGCCGAATTACTAACCATTCCCTGCCCGACCGGTTTCACCGACCGTGCGGCCATTTATATCTGCCGGCAACTCGATGAACTGGGTGTCGACTACCATCTGACCCGCCGCGGCTCAATCAATGCCGTGCTCAGCGGACAACAAAACGCTCCCGACCGCGCTATTGTCACGCATCTGGATACCATTGGCGCGATGGTCAGGGAGATAAAATCCACCGGCCGGCTTGCAATCACCCCCATCGGCCACTGGTCGAGCCGCTTTGCCGAAGGTGGCCGCGTCACCGTGTTTACCGACACCAGCCAGGTACGCGGTTCCGTACTGCCGATCCTGGCCGCGGGGCACGTGCACAATGAAGCGGTGGACACTCAGCCTGTCACGTGGGACCAGGTCGAAGTGCGGGTCGACGAAGACATCAACTCGCTTGAAGAAGCCTGCGCGGCCGGGATAAACGTCGGCGATATCATCGCCTTCGATCCCAACCCCGAGTTTCTGGATAACGGCTTTATTGTCTCCCGCCACCTCGACAACAAAGCCGGCACCGCCAGCATGCTGGCGGCCCTCAAGGCGATGAAAGATTACAAGCTGCCGCTGACGCTGGACTGCCACGCCATCTTCACCCTGTCCGAGGAAGTGGGCTCCGGGGTCGGCCACGTACTGGACCGCGACGTAACCGAGTTCGTCGGTATCGACGTGGGCCCGGTCGCCGAAGGCCAGAACGCCAACACCTCCGGCGTCACCATCGCCATGAAGGACTCCAGCGGTCCCTTCGACTATCACCTGACCCGGCATCTTATCAAGCTTGCTCAACACTGGGACATCAGCCACAGCCGCGACGTGTTCCGGTTTTATTACAGCGATGCGGTGTCGGCCGTGCAGGCCGGCCACGATATCCGCCACGCCCTGGTCACCTTCGGCACCGACGCCTCCCACGGTTACGAACGCACACATATTTCCGCGCTCACCTCGGTGGCGGAGCTTCTCGTGCGTTACATGCAAAGCGATCCGGCCATCAAGAGCGACGCCAAGCCGGAAATGCCGGTGGAGGAATTTTCAAAGTACGCCGACTTCGAAATCAAACGGAAATGAAAGAAGATTTAACCACGGAGGACACGGAGATCACAGAGGGTCTAAAAAGCGTTAAGATATCTTTCTTAAACGACTATTTTTTTGCCCAATGTTCGGATGACAATCAATAACGGGACCTATCTCAGGGGATAGCTAAATATTTTTTTCTCTTTGATCATAAAGTCAATTTTTTAACTCCGTGCGCTCTGTGTCCTCCGTGGTTAATTTTTTTATAGCAGAGCTAAGTACCGAGTAAATTGTTGATTGTGCTGACCAGTTCCTGTTCCTGCACCGGTTTGACCAGATAGCCCAGAGCGCCCTGCTTGAAAGCCCACAACTTGTCTGTCACCTGATCCTTGGTAGTCAGCATAACAACAGGTATACGGCTGGTTCGCTCATCGTTGGCGATTTTACGGGTCGCCTCGTAACCGTTGATCCCGTTCATCACCACATCCATGATGACCAAGTCCGGCGATTTTTCCTTGGCAAACGACACACCGTCTTCCCCGTTGGCGGCCACGATAACCTCGTAACCGTTCTTCTCCAGCACTTTAGACGTGGTATAAGCCTGCGTAGGCGAGTCCTCAACCAATAGAATTCGGCGCATAACATCCCTCCATAAGACAACTGCCGACCGGTATAGATAGAAGGTGGTTTTATAATATCAATTTTCCACCCTGGAACCGGGAATCCACTCACCGGTTCAGCGTACAACCAGACATGTGAATATAGAGGAAAGCCGTCTGAAATGCCTCAAGCCGAGATAATACTTTTTAGATCTGCTTCACAAAATCAAAAGAAAACTCCTCTATCGACGCCTGCAGCTACATGCGTTGCGCATATCTGGGAACCCCATTTGGTCAAACGCTAAAACATTCTTCACTGTTAAGGCTAATACGTTTGGCATGCAGCGTATTGAAAAGTCACCGCAATGCACAATTCTTGACAAACGAGATCAGGACAATCAATCCGAAAAACCCATGCAAACAATCTCCTAAAATGCTTTAACGCCTTTACTATTCTGTTCCGGACGCTTTTTGCAACCGCTCCCACTCGATTTTTTTTGCATCCTCCTGCAACCGGTAACGGAGTTTGTCTTTAATCGTCTCAAACGGTTGCGGTTCGACAAGCGGCTCTTCCAACAGGGTAATAATCTGAAACCCCCGGGATGTTTGCAGCGGATCAGAATACTGACCAATTTCCAAAGCCAAGGCTGCGTTCACTAATGCAGGATCGCCGCTGACCGTATCCAGCCAGCCAATATCGCCCCCCTCGTCCCGGCTGGCCAGGTCTTCAGAAAACCGCTCCACCATTTCCGCAAAACTGGCGCCCGCTCTTAGCTGCTTAACGATGTCAACGGCTTGCGCCTTTTTCTGTTCCAGCTCTTCAGGGGACATTCTGGAATGAGTGCGAAGCAGAATTGTACCCAAGCGCACTTTCTTGATCGCAAACGATTCAGGATTCTCTTCATAAAACGCTTTTAACGATTCCTCGCTGACCGCCTTGTCCAGATAGCGATCGAAGTGGTAATCGATCAACGCATTGCTGTAGGCTTCCAGCCCCAGAAGACCGGCCGCCTCATCATCGCTTAATTCGTTTCCCGCCAGGTGTGCGGCCACACCTACCCTTTGCCTGAATACTTCAAACGTTCGGTCGATACGGTCTTCGGCGCGTTCAGGAACGCCTTTCAGTTCCGCATAAACCTGTTTATTGCCGTCGTGTAACGCTTCCATTCCCGGCAATTGCGATTTGCCGCTTCCGGAACCGCTGTCGGCGCAACCGGACAATAACAGCACCAAAACACATGAATAAAATGTTTTCATAACCAACCAAATTTGAAATCAAGACACTAAGGCAAAACGCTATCGGGCGAGGCCTGGACGGTTGACGAGGCATCAATGGCGGACCCGGGCAAGGCATTGACAATAACACGATCCGCATTGAATGTAACTTGAGCACCGCTGCTGACATTGAGCGTTTGCAGGATGTGCACACCCACCAGCTCACTGTTTACAACGCCGCTGAGATCGTCGGTTGTGTTCACGGTCAGCGTATTGGCTGTGTTGGTCTGGATCACGTAATGCGGACTGTTCAGCTCGCTCGCGTCCAGATCCACGTCAATCCCGTCAATGCCCCAGCCCAGCGCCGGGTTGCTGGCCTTCCACGGATTATCCGCCACCTCGATCCGCCACACACCCGGACTCACTTCGTCCACGCCCGTGATCTGATGACGACCCACGCTCCGGATCGGCGTGCTGCCCGACAACGCCACCCGGCCCGCATTGGTCACATACAAATGCCCATAGGCGTCGGCCGGATGTTGCAGGTATACCGTGCCCGCGCCGCTGATGCTGCCCACGCTGCCAGCCGCAGCATTGTAGCTGCCGGTATACCCGCTGCGGTCTTCAACATATACGCTGATCCGGCCGCCCGCGCCTGCCGGGTAGCTGTTATTGTTCATCGCGCCACCGCGCGCCTGGATCTGGCCCGCGCCGCTCAGGCTGGCAGCCTCGATATGAATACTGCCGCCCGCACCCGCGCCATTGGCGCTCCACGCGCTTTGCGTGCCGCTCGCCAGAATCTGGCCGTCCACTTGCACGCTGCCCGCCACCAACTCCAGAATACCCCCGCCTTCGCCCCGGTTGTTGGCGTCATAATGATAACCCGCACTGCCCGCGTACCGCGCCCGCGCGTAACGGCCATAGGTGCAGTCGCTCGACCCGTAACCTCGCTGAATGCCCCCGTGGCAGCCACGCCGCGTGTTATTGCTAAAATCCGGTCCGCTCCAATAATCCGGCGGGTAACCCTTGCCGCTCACGTCGATCTTCGAACTCGCATCGATCACTACTTCGCCGGTTACCGTCATGTTCAGTGGGTAAAGTCTGGCCGGGCTGTGCGTCGATGCGTAGGGCGTCGTGATCGCGCCGCCACCGGTTACAATTACATTACCTTCAACGGTGATTTGCCGGTCAACACCAAACAGCAACGTCCCGCCATCCACCGTCACATCACCACGCACTATCACATCCCTGCCGTCATAGCGGATTTCTTCGCCTGCCAATACACTGATGCTGCCCAGTTCGAGTGTTTCGCCGCTGAGTATCTGGCCCGTGCCGTTGCTGTTGGAGTTGTTCGTGTCGAGGATCGCATAGCGGTCTTCGCCAAAGTCCACCGAGGCGCCGTTGACCACCGTCAACCGGCTGAAGGTATGCACGCCCACCAACTCATTGCCGATGACGCCGCTGATGTCATCCGTCGTGTTAATCGTGATCGTGTTCGTGGTGTTGGTTACGATCTTATATAACGGACTGGCTAGCTCAGAGGCATCCAGGTCCACGTCAATCCCGTCGATGCCCCAGCCCAGCGCCGGGTTGCTGGCCTTCCACGGAGTGCCCGCCACTTCAATCCGCCACACGCCCGGGCTCACTTCGTCCACGCCCGTGATCTGATGACGACCCACGCTCCGGATCGGCGTGCTGCCCGACAACGCCACCCGCCCCGCATTGGTCACATACAAATGCCCGTAGGCCTCGGCCGGGTGTTGCAGATATACCGTGCCCGCGCCACTGATGCTGCCCACGCTGCCAGCCGCGGCATTGTAGCTGCCGGTGTACCCACTGCGGTCTTCAACGTAAACGCTGATCCGCCCGCCCGCGCCCGCCGGGTAGTTGTTGTTATTCATCGAGCCTCCGCGCACCTGGATCTGGCCCACGCCGCTCAGGCTGGCAGCCTCAATATGAATGCTGCCGCCCGCACCCGCGCCATTGGTGCTCCACGCGCTTTGCGTGCCGCTCGCCAGAATCTGGCCGTCCACTTGCACGCTGCCCGCCACCAACTCCAGAATACCCCCGCCTTCGCCCCGGTTGTTGGCGTCATAATGATAGCCGGCGCTGCCCGCGTACCGCGCCCGCGCGTAACGGCCATAGGTGCAGTCGCTCGACCCGTAACCCCGTTGAATGCCCCCGTGGCAGCCACGCCGCGTGTTATTGCTAAAATCCGGTCCGCTCCAATAATCCGGCGGGTAACCCTTGCCGCTCACGTCGATCTTCGAATTCATATCCACATGAACCGCGCCGGCAACATTCAGCAGCAAACCATATAAACGACTGGCGCCCGCCGAGGCCGGCGGCGTTGTGAGCGTTGCGGCGCCCGATAAGGTTAGCTCATCTGCACTCAACAATTCGCTTTCCAACGTGGCGTCCGTTACCGTCACCGTCCCCGCCGTCACATCCAGCGCTTTCACAACAGCATTGCCGCCGACAGTCAACGCACCTGAAACCGTTAGCGGCTCGCTAAACGTTATCTGACCGGAACTGATCGCCACGCTGTCAAAGTCCGTCGCCCCTTTGATATGTACGCTGCCATTGCCTGACTGATCCAATACCAGCGCCCGGTCAATCAATACAGCATCCGACATCACCAGCGATCCGCCACCGCTGACCAGCGACAACACACTCGTCCCGGCTTGACCCAAACGCAACTCGGAATTGCTTCCAATTACCGAGTTGACCAGATCGTTGATCACTATCCGGTCTTCGCCAAAATCCACCGAGGCACCGTTGACCACGCGCAATGTTTCAAACGTATGCACACCGATCAATTCACTGCCGATCAGGCCCGATAAATCGTCGGATGTGTGGAGCGTCAGTACATTGGTTGTGTTACTGACAATCGTGTACAACGGACTGCTCTGTTCCGTCCCGTCCAGGTCCACTTCAATGCCGCCAAGTCCCCAATCCAGCGCCGGATCGCTCACCTGCCACGGATTGCCCGCCACTTCGATCCGCCATACACCCGGGCTCACTTCATCGATGCCCGTGATAGTGTGCCGGCCCACACTGCGAATCGGCGTGCTGCCGGATAGCGCCGTACGGTTCCAGTTGCTGGCCTGCAAATGGCCATAGGCCGCATTCGGGTCGCGAATAAACAATGTCCCCGCACCGCTTACCTCGCCACTGACGCCCGCCGAGATATCGAAGCCGCCATTGAACCCGCTGCGCTCCACCGCATACACACTGATCCGCCCGCCCGCACCCGAAGGATAGTTATTGTTGTTGCCCGAGCCGCCCTGGACTTGCATTCGTCCGCTACCGGCTAACGTCTCCACATCAACGTGTATCCCGCCGCCGGCGCCCGCGCCTTCCGTACGCCATTGCGTGTTGGCGCCGTTGGCCACAATCGCACCCTCCAGTTGCAGACTTTGTGCGGTCAGTTCTACAAAACCGCCGCCATGGGCAGGATTACTTGCATCATAATAACGTCCCGCACTGCCCGCATACCGCGCCCGCACGTAACGGCCATAGGTGCAGTCGCTCGACCCGTAACCCCGCTGAATGCCCCCGTGGCAGCCACGCCGCGTGTTACTGCTGAAATCCGGTCCGCTCCAGTAATCCGGCGGGTAGCCCTTGCCGCTCACGTCGATCTTCGAACTCGCATCCACCAATACCGATCCGGCAACATTAATTACCATCCGGTTTAAAGTCGCTGTATTTGCATCGGCGGCAGGCACTGTCAACGTTGCACCGTTGATCAAATTCAGATCACCATCCACCCTGAATTCATTCTCAATATTCAGAATAAGCGTGACACCGGAAACCGTCAAATTGCCCGTTACAATCAGGCTATCGAGTTGAATTGCAGAGCCGGTGGCACCTTCGACCAGAGCATCACCATTGACAGTTAAAACATGATCACCGATAACGCTGCTGTTTCGGATATTCAACGACTCGACTGTGGTGTCCTGATCAATTGAAACATTGGTGTCCACCCACGATTCGCCCACAATACCGATAACCGTAACCGGAACCATAACCGAATATCCGGCAAATTGTATGCTCAAGTCACTGCTACCCGCGGACAACGCCTGATAAACCCCGTTGCCTGCAGGCGTAATCACCGCCGTATTCGAGCTTTGATAGCTGACAGCGAAGAAAGCTTCATCGGAAATATCGACTTTATAGGTTTCAGAACCGGCTTCTACAATCGCGTACGGTGTCAAAGTAATCTGATTCTGGCCTTGTGACAGATCAATCGTTTCCGGCAATTCCGGTTCAACCACAAGGTTGACGGCAGCAGCCGAAATATCGTTATCGTTCAAATCAGTGGGCGATAGTCCCAGGGCAACTTCCAGACCATCGATTACCTGATCGCCATCAGTATCCGGATTCGCCGGGTTAGTCGCGTAAGTCAATTCTTCTTCATCCGACAAACCATCGTTATCGGCATCATTCACCACCGGTTGCGATCCGACTTCTTCAACCCGGTCACCTCCAAAATCGACCGACGCACCGTTTTGAATAGTTAGCACATTGAAGAAATGTACGCCTCGCAGTTCCTGACCGGTGATATTAGTAAGGTCGTCGAACGTGCGCAAAGTCAAGCTGTTGCCGGTATTACTGACAATCGAGTAATAGGGTCCCAGATCATCGGACGCATCCAGGTCAACCTGAAGACCGTCCACGCCCCAATCATATTGCGCGCTCGTCGGCTTCCACGGCGTGCCCGCCACTTCCACTTTCCAGATACCCGGGCTGACTTCGTCAACGGCGGTTATCATATGCCGGCCTACATGACGAATCGGCGTACTGCCCGCTGCTGCCGCGCGACCTGCGTTATTAACAATCAGTTCGCCATAAGTCTGCGTTGCATCTCGCAAATAAATAGTGCCCGCCCCGCTGACCTGACCGGTGGCGCCACTGGCCACGTTGTACACCCCGCTGAACCCGCTGCGGTCCACCGCGTATACACTCACCCGGCCGCCCGCGCCCGACGCATAGCTGCTGTGACTGCCGCTGCCGCCCCGCGCCCGCAGTTGGCCCGCGCCCGACAG
>DASVCP010000149.1:0-2265 GCA_036381555.1 Gammaproteobacteria bacterium | reverse complement strand
CTGCGCCTGTGCCTCCGACAACCGGTAACCGGCCTCGCCCATCCCCAGCTCTTCACCCAGTTCGTCCGGGCGGGAAACGCCGGCACCGGACCGTTGCAGCATTTCGCTGACCACGCCCGGCGCCCATATACGAGCTACCAGACCCGCCTTGGCGTCGGCGGGGTTGGCAGACGCCTTTATTAACGCAATCACTTCGTCGATGTTGGCCAAGGCAACCGCCAGCCCTTCCAACACATGGGCCCGTTCGCGGGCCTTGCGCAGATCGAAAATCGTCCGGCGGGTGACCACTTCGCGCCGGTGAGCGATAAACGCGTCGAGAATTTCCTTCAAGCCCAGCAGCCTGGGCTGACCGTCCACCAGCGCCACCATGTTGATGCCGAACACGGTCTGCATCTGGGTATGCTGATAAAGGTTGTTGAGTATGACTTCGGGCACCTCGCCCCGTCGCAACTCGATCACCACCCGCATCCCGTCCTTGTCGGACTCATCGCGGATTTCGGTAATGCCTTCGAGTTTCTTTTCCCGCACCAGCTCGGCGATTTT
Organism: Gammaproteobacteria bacterium; assembly: GCA_036381555.1. GTDB lineage: Bacteria > Pseudomonadota > Gammaproteobacteria > HTCC5015 > HTCC5015 > DASVCP01. Next base: position 1,722 of record DASVCP010000149.1, on the reverse strand, counting down.
CTCCAGCAACCGCGCCTTGTTGACCTGGTAGGGCAGTTCGGTGATGACGATTCGTTCCTTGGCGCCTTTATCGTCGTTTTCGATATGGGTGCGCGCGCGTACCACCACCCGGCCGCGCCCGGTGCGATAGGCCCGGCGGATATCGGCAGCGCCGTTGATAATACCCGCGGTCGGAAAATCCGGGCCGGGGACGTGCTGCATCAGGCCGTTGATATCCAGGTTGGGATTATCGATCAGGGCAACGCAGGCATTGATGATTTCACGCAGGTTGTGCGGAGGGATGTTGGTCGCCATGCCGACGGCAATGCCCGAGGAACCATTGACCAGCAGATTGGGAACCTTGGTCGGCAATACGACAGGTTCGGTTTCCGCGCCGTCGTAATTGGGGACAAAGTCGACGGTCTCCTTGTCCAGGTCGGCGAGCATTTCATGCGCCAGCTTGGCCATGCGAACTTCGGTGTAACGCATGGCGGCGGGCGCATCGCCGTCGACCGAACCGAAGTTGCCCTGGCCGTCGATAAGCATGTAGCGCATCGAAAACGGCTGGGCCATGCGGACCATGGTGTCATAAACGGCGGTGTCGCCATGGGGGTGGTATTTACCGATAACGTCACCGACCACGCGGGCCGATTTCTTGTAAGGCTTGTTCCAGTCGTTGCCCAGCACGTTCATGGCGTAAAGCACCCGGCGGTGCACCGGTTTCAGGCCGTCGCGTACATCCGGGAGGGCACGGCCGACGATTACGCTCATGGCGTAATCAAGATAAGACTGGCGCATTTCATCTTCCAGATTAACCGGAAAGACTTCTTTTGCAATTTCAGCCATTATTGTTTTCTAGTTGGATAAGGGTCGAGGCTGCCGGGGCGCGGGCCAATTCTTCAAAGGCCGGCATTTTAACATACCCTTGGGACCTACTGCATCCCGACATGGAAAGCCGAGAGGCTTTCTCAAGCGCTCAGACAAAAAGCGGGTAAAAAAACCGGCGTGTTTTCCCTCAGTCCAGCCAGCCGAAATATTGCCGCATTTTGGCGCTATCGGGCTGCTCGATGACACCCTTCTCCGTCACCAGGGCATCGATCAGCCCGGCGGGGGTGATATCGAAAACGGGATTCCAGGCGTCGATCCCTCCGGCCGCTATCGCCGCACCGCCCAGCCGGGTTACCTCCTCGGCAGGGCGGTGTTCTATCGGTATGTCGACGCCTTGCGCCACTTTCATATCCACGGTGCTGGCGGGCGCCACCACCATAAATTTCACGCCGTGATGCCGGGCCGCTACAGCCAGGCCATAAGTGCCGATTTTATTGGCCACGTCGCCATTGGCCGCAATCCGGTCGGCGCCGACGATCACCCAGTCGATGTTACCCTGCCGCATCAGGCTGGCCGCCGCGCCGTCGCATAACAATGAGACGGGTATCCCTTCGCGCTGCAATTCCCAGGCGGTCAACCGTGCGCCTTGCAACCAGGGGCGGGTTTCACCGGCATAAACGCGGCTGATTTTGCCGCCGGCATAGCCGGTGCGAATAACACCCAGCGCCGTACCATGTCCCCCGGTGGCCAGTGCCCCGGTGTTGCAATGCGTCATCACCCTGCTGCCGGCTTCCAGCAATCTCGCCCCATAAACCGCCATTTGATGGTTGGCGACGATGTCTTCGCCGTGTATGCGTTCGGCTTCCTCAAGAAGCGCCGCCCGGAGATCGGGGGCGCCGGCCGCAAGGACTTTCC
>DASVCP010000148.1:0-13635 GCA_036381555.1 Gammaproteobacteria bacterium | reverse complement strand
TTTTCCGCCGTATAAAATTCACCGCGCGGGTTGAGCGCATAAGCCCCCTTGTCAACGGCTTCGGCTGCCAGGGGGATATCGGCGGTAATTACCAGGTCGCCGGGTGAGAGTCTTTTAACGATCTCGTTGTCGGCGATATCGAATCCGGGCGCGACCCGAATCGATTTGATGAACTTCGAGCGTGGTGCGTTCATCACCTGGTTGGCGACCAATATCAACGGGATTTCCGCGCGCTCGGCGGCTTTGAACAACACCTCTTTAATCACTTTCGGGCATGCGTCTGCATCCACCCATATTTGCATTCTGAATCCTTTTTATCCGCCAGTGAACAAACGAAAACCTGAGGTATCATACAGGAAGATTGGGGAAGCTCTCTGTTTGTTGGGCTTGTATTCTCGTCTCCACTCTTGAGCGGGCTGGAAATAACCGCTATCACAACTTGTGATACCCTGCTCTTTTGACTTATCGGCTCATTTTTTATGACGCATTCCGGATTGGATATTGCTTCGGTTTTACGTTTCGATAACCGGTTTACCCGGGAGTTGCCGGCTGATCCCGTTGCCGCGAATACTCGGCGCCAGGTGGCAGGTGCGTGTTATTCCCGAGTGCAGCCTAAGAAGGTTTCCAATCCCGTCCTTGTGGCATGTTCGCGTGAAGTTGCCGCCATGCTGGGATTGAGCGAGGCACATTGCCGGTCAAGGGATTTTGTCGAAGTATTTTCGGGCAATCGCGCGCTGGAAGGCATGGACCCGCATGCCATGTGCTATGGAGGGCACCAGTTCGGCCGTTGGGCTGGGCAGTTGGGCGATGGCCGCGCGATCAATTTGGGTGAAGTGGTTGGTGAAAGCGGCGAACACTGGACGCTGCAGTTAAAAGGCGCCGGTCCCACGCCGTATTCACGGACTGCGGACGGTCTGGCGGTTTTACGCTCGTCGATAAGAGAGTTCCTATGCAGTGAAGCGATGCATCATCTGGGTGTTCCCACTACACGGGCGTTGAGTCTGGTGACGACGGGTGAGGAAGTTATGCGCGACATGTTTTATGACGGAAATGCCCGGCCCGAGCCGGGGGCGATTGTCTGCCGGGTCGCGCCTTCGTTTACCCGTTTCGGGAATTTCGAAATATTCGCCGCGCGCGGCGATCTAAAAGGGCTTGCGCAGTTACTCGATTTTACGATTCGCGCCGATTTCCCGCATTTGACGGGAACAGGCCCCGAGCGATACCTGAATTGGTTTAAAGAAGTATGCGAACTTACGGCCGTGATGATAGCGCATTGGATGCGCGTGGGTTTCGTGCATGGAGTGATGAATACCGACAATATGTCGGTGCTCGGTTTAACCATCGATTACGGTCCATACGGCTGGCTTGAAGGCTATGACCCCGGCTGGACGCCCAACACAACCGATGCGCACGGTCGGCGGTACCGGTTCGGCAATCAACCGACGATTGCACAGTGGAATCTCCTGCAATTGGCCAATGCGATTTATCCTCTGGTTGAAGCCGCAGAGCCCCTGGAGTTGGCATTGTCCGCTTATGTATCGACGTACGAACAGACGTGGCAGGACATGATGGCGCAAAAGCTGGGGTTGGCGTTGGGAAATGTGGATTCGGATCATGCGCTGGTGGATACGTTGTTAGAAAATCTTGCGGCGGTTGAAACCGATATGACCTTGTTTTTTCGCTGCATGGCGGGTATCGACATGGACGTGGATTTGAATACCGTCTCCGATGCGCAATTATTGAAGCCCTTTCGCAACGTTTACTATTCTTATGATTCCGAACAAGCTCTGCCTCGTGAATATGTGACGGCAATGGGTAGTTGGTTGCGTGACTATGTTCATCGCGTAAAAAAGGATGGGCAGGCGCAAGACCGGCGCCGCGAAGCAATGAATGCCGTGAACCCGCTTTACGTGCCGCGTAACTATCTTGTGCAGATCGCCATCGACAGGGCGGAACAGGGCGATTATTCGGGTGTGACGGAACTGCTGGACGTGTTGCGCCGGCCCTATACCGAGCAGCCCGGCATGGAGAAATACGCCGAAAAACGCCCGGAGTGGGCGCGCCACCGCGCAGGGTGTTCGATGTTGTCCTGCAGTTCCTGATAACGCTTCGGGTAAGCTTGACGGCGTAAACTGTTCCCGAACGGAAACATCGGCGGCACAGGAAGCACGAAACCAAAGTGCAGGCTATATTTACTGCTTACAATTATTAACATCTTTTTCCCTCTGTGATCTCTGTGGCAGATAACTACTCCCTGCATTATCTGCACTTCTGACCACCATGGATGGTGGAAATGCAGATTTTGAAAGGAACAAAAATCTGCCGCCATCCATGGCGGTCGTCCTCAGTGGTTAGAAGGTTCTAATTTTTTGGTTTGACTTCGAAGTTGACGGTCACTTTGCATTCCTCGTTCGGTGCGAGTTCGATCATGCCGTTGTCGGTGTCCGCCGGCATGTTGAAGGCGTTGGTGATATTGCTGACCGGCTCGAGGCAAAAGAAGTTCTCGTTTTCGGGCGTGTAGATAACCAGCGTGCGTAGCGGCCCGCTATGGGTCATAATCAGTTGCAGGCCGCGCTGTTGAATGACGGCCTTGCCGTTCCAGCCGGTGAAGCAGTTATCGATGACGGGTTCGAGGGGGTTGATGCCGTTGTTGAAATCCCATTCCGCCGGGATCGCGACATGTTGCACGGGAATACAATGTTCGTCGGTCAACCAGACTCCCGCAAGTTCAGCGTGCACCTTCGTATTCCGGTCGCCGGGAAAGTAGGGATGCAGTCCGAGGCCGCACGGCATTTTGCGGCTGTCCAGGTTGGTCACGGCAAGGGTGACGGTCAACGAGGAGTCCGTCAGGGTAAATTCCTGCACCGCTTTGTATGCCCATGGCCAGCCGTCGGGATCGTCGGCTGTATGCGTATAAACGAGAGTGGCATTGTGATCGCCCGACGTGGAGACTTCCCAGGGATTGTGCCAGCCGTGGCCATGTAACGGATGTGAATCCGGCAGCGGGGGGCTTTTCGCCAAAACGACTTTCTGTCCGTCATACTCGAACGTTCCGTTCTTGATACGATTGGAAAACGGCACCAAGGGGAAGCAGGCCATATTCAATACGCTGTGTTCGTCCGGCGACGGGCGCATCAGTTCGACGGTTTCGCCGGCTTGCCGCAGGCGGAAAGTGTGGATCGAGCCGCCGCAGGCCGGCGCCAGTACCAGGGTAAGCGGTCCGCACGACAGTTCGACAAGTTCGTTTTTTTGAGCCATTAAAGTAAGCGTCTCCCGGCAGGTTGTTGAGAAAGTCATTCATGGCCTTTTGCACGCGCTACCGCCAAAGCGCAGCTGGGCCCCGCATCCGACCGCCAAGCGAAGTTGCTCCAGCAACTTTCGGCGTCAGATGGCGGAAGTGCCGACCTGCAAGGAGCAAAAATCGGCCTTGCGGTTCCGGCAGGCTGTTAAAAAGATAGCCTGCCCAGGTTTGGAAGGCGCATGATAACAGCAGCATCGTATTGCGCAAAGGCGGCAACAGGTGGAGTATTGGGTTTCGAAGCGGAGACTACAGGGCGCCGATGAAAATATCCGGTCAAATCGTTATTCCCGACGATGAAATCGAAATTCACGCCGTGCGCGCACAGGGCGCGGGCGGCCAGAACGTCAACAAGGTGTCCAGTGCGGTGCATTTGCGTTTCGATATCAAGGCGTCATCGTTGCAGGATCTATATAAGGCAAGGCTGCTGAATCTGAACGATCGGCGTATTTCCAAGGACGGTGTGATTGTCATCAAGGCGCAAGCGTATCGAACCCGGGAGAAGAACAAACAGGAAGCTCTGGACCGGTTGCACGAATTAATAAGAAAGGCCGTGGTCACCCGAAAGACCAGGAAACCCACCAAACCGACCAAGGTATCGAAAAAAAGACGGCTGGACAGCAAGTCTCGAGTGGGACGGTTGAAGGCGTTGCGGGGCAAGGTCGACCCCAATCAGTCGTTTTGAAATCTTATTGAATAGGAATGCAGTTCAGGGTTTTTTGTTGACGGGAGCCGTTGAGCCCCGTATGACTATTTTATAATCGAGTTGTTTGTATATCGCGGCGGAGGTTTCCATCAGGCTGCTGTCGTTGATGATGTCCACCAGCAGGCCGACAGCCGCGGCGCCCATCGCCGCAACGGGCTGGTTGACGGTTGTCAGCTGCGGTTCGGTGGTCGAGGCGAATGGAATATCGTCGAATCCCGCCACCGACAGGTTTTCCGGTATCCGCAAACCCTTGATATGTGCGGTGGTGATGACCGCGGCGGCCATGTAGTCGTTACTGGCGAAAACCGCGGTCGGCCGGTAGCGGAGAGACAACAGCTTTTGCGAACACTTCAGTCCGGACTTATACGAAAAGTCGCCCTGCATGACATTTTTTTTCGAGAAAGGCAACCCGTGTTTTAGCAGGGCGTTTTTATATCCCTGGAAACGAAGAATGGCGCTGGTTTCCAGGGCATGACCCTTGATAAAGCCGATATTCGTGTGACCCAGGGAAATCAAATACTCGGTCATTTCAAACGCGGCTTTTTGGTTGTCGATGAATACGCAGGGCGAGTTGTTTTCGGTGGTCGGCGGCGCAACGCGCACGAGCGGCAGGCCGAGTTTTTTCAGGATTTCGGTGACCGGTTTGTGGGTGCCGACGCGCTCCGGGATGATGACGCCGTCAAGATTCAGGTGGTTGATTCGGTCTTTCAGGTTATCGACGTCTTTATACTCTGAAGTGAAGGGTTCGATCACCAGGTGGTAACCGGCTGCATGACTTTTGTTCAACGAGCCGATCAGCAGTTCGCTGAAGTAGCCGGTGGTCGGATCGTCATAAAGCAGACCGATGATAAAAGAGCGTGCGGCGGCGAGTCTCCGGGCCGACAGGTTGGGGTGGTATTGCAATGCGGAGGCGGCCTGTATGACGCGTTCGCGCGTGGCGGGGGTGATATGCGCATCGTTGTTTAATGCGCGTGACACGGTCATTGCCGACACGCCCGCCAGTTCAGCGACTTGCTGCAGGGTGACCCGGTTTTTTCCCGGCTCACGGTTATCGGGTTTGCGCGCCATGGGAACGAGGCATCAAACCCGGGTTTGATTTATCGGGCCGGCCCCGGCAACGTTCATGTTACCGCTAACGCGATTATCTGTTCTGTTGCTATGCATACCCCCTCCACAGGGCCTACATGGACAGGCTCTCATGTTAGCGCTAATTTGCTGTTTAGTTTCGGCTGACGGGATAGGGCCGGCATTTTCGTTTACCATTAGCGCATTTTTAAAATGCGCATGAAGTGTACAAAGTTGGGGGGAGAGGGTGAAGCATCAAAATGGGATGCGGAGGACCCTGCACGGCTCTTTAAGTTCTGACTGTACTCTATATTCTGATTTTTCCACTCAAGTGCGAGATGGTTTGAGTATATAGGAGTCAACTTTTCCAAGGCTGCACGAATCCTTAAGATTGAGGCGGCTTTGAATTGGCGGTGGCCGATTCGAGTTTCCTTGTCTGAAGGTGGTAAGTAAGGTTAGCCGGAAGCGGGACCGGAGGGGATCTCGTTTCCGGCATCCTTTATCCAGAAGTTCTCCAGTTCTTCATTCAAAAATTCTGGCTTGTTGAGCGGTGGTTTGAGAGGCACTCCAACAAGTGAGCCGGCAACTGTTGCTCGCTGATATGACAACCTATGCGGCCGGAGTGGGAAAATATAAGTCTGTTTACGTATTTCTCTTAGTACGGAAAGACGCACAGCCCAAATCTGATCGATAACGGTGTGAGGCGTAAGTTATAAAGTTCGATTGCAAGGGGAGGGGGCTTCATGAGTGTCTACGTCCAATGAGGAGATGAATATAATGATTTTTTATAATAAAAGGCGATTAAATCGCCGAACAGCCGACATAAGGCTGAAGGTGTTTGCCGTGTTGATGATGGCCTTGCTTACCTCCGGCAGTACCTATGCCGCTGTCGGCAACCCGCGAGTCAATCAGATCGGCTATTTACCCACTGGCGCCAAAGTGGCCACGTTTGCCACCGGTTCCACTTCCGCGGTTAACTGGGAACTGCGCCAGAGCGGCAACGTTGTGGGTTCCGGCACGACCATTCCGTTTGGTCAGGATCCGGCCTCGGGCGAGAATGTCCATCTGATCGATTTCAGCAGTTTTACCGCGGAAGGCAGCAACTATACTCTGCATGCCGGCAGCGACCAAAGTTATCCGTTCGATATCTCGGCGAATTTGTTTCATGCCGCGAAATACGATGCACTGAAATACTTCTATCACAATCGCAGTGGTATCGCGATTGAGACCCAGTACACCGGCGGCGGCAACGGCAGTTATCCCATCAATTCGCAACTGGCCCGCCCGGCCGGCCATATCAATATCGCTCCCAACCAGGGCGATTTCAATGTGCCGTGCTGGCCGGGAACCTGTAATTACTCGCTTGATGTCTCCAAAGGCTGGTATGACGCCGGCGATCATGGCAAGTATGTTGTAAACGGCGGCATTTCCGTGTGGAAACTGTTAAACCTGTATGAACGCGCCGTACACCTGAGCGACAATGCCGCCGATTTCGGCGACGGTATGCTGAACATACCGGAAAGCGGCAACGGCGTGCCCGATATCCTCGACGAAGTGCGCTGGCAGTTGGAGTTCATGCTGGCGATGCAGGTGCCGGCCGGACAGCCGCTGGCCGGAATGGTGCACCATAAAATGCACGATAACGGCTGGACAGGCCTGCCTCTGGCGCCACACAGCGATCCGCAGGCACGTAACCTGGTCCCGCCCAGCGTTACCGCGACTTTGAATGTGGCGGCCGTGGGCGCGCAATGCGCACGTATCTGGGAGAGTATCGATTCAGCTTTCGCCAACCAGTGTCTGACGGTGGCTGAGAGTGCCTGGGATGCGGCGTTGGCCAATCCGAACAGGCTGTATGACGGCTGCTGTGACAGTGGTGGCGGCGGTTACGGTGATGACGATGCCAGCGATGAGTTCTACTGGGCCGCAGCCGAACTGTATATCACGACGGGCGACTCCACTTACCTGTCGACTCTGGACAACTACGAAATCACCCGGACCGATTATGCTTGGCCGGATACCGAACTTCCCGGCCTGATTTCCCTGGCCACGGTGCCGACCACTCATACCGGCAGTCGTAGAACGAGCGCGCAAAACATGATCGTGCAGATCGCCGACGAACATGTGGCGACGATCAACAGCACCGGTTACCGGTTGCCGCTGACCGACGAGGAATATTATTGGGGTTCCAACAACGTTCTGTTGAACAAGCTTTCGCTGGTGGGTCTGGCTTACGATTTCACCGGCAACGACAGTTATGCGCAAGCGTTCGGCACCGGCCTGGATTACATTTTCGGCCGCAATGTGCTGTCGATCTCCTATGTAACCGGCCACGGTGAGGACCCGGTTACCCAACCGCATCACCGTTTCTGGGCAGGTGCGCTGAACGGTGGTTTTCCCTGGGCGCCGCCCGGCGCGCTGTCGGGCGGAGCCAATGACGGGCTGGAAGATCCCGTGGCGCAGCAGCAGTTGTCCGGTTGCGTTTCGCGGCCTCAGACCTGTTTCATCGACGACATTGATTCGTGGTCGACCAATGAAATCACGATTAACTGGAACAGTATTCTGGCCTGGGCGCTGGCCTTTTATGACGATTACGCCGACGGGAGCGGTTCAAGCAGCAGCTCTTCATCCAGCAGTTCGTCGTCGAGCAGCAGTTCCAGTTCATCATCCAGCTCGTCTTCGAGTAGCAGTTCATCCAGCAGCTCCAGTTCGTCCTCAAGCAGTTCGTCGTCGAGCAGCAGTTCCGGTGGCGGCAACGTGTCCTGCATGGTCACGCCGGTGAATGTCTGGGGCAACGGTTACCAGATAGATGTGACGGTGAGCAACGACGGCAGCAGCCAGATCAACGGTTGGACAATTGAGCTGGGTTTCAGTGAACCGGCCAACGTAACCGGCGGCTGGAACGTGGTGATATCCGGCGGTAACACTTCGACGGTGACAGTCAGCAATTGCTGTAGTTGGAACGGTAATCTGGCGGGAGGCCAAAGCACGACGTTCGGTATCCAGGGAAACCACGACGGCAGCTTTGACGCGCCGAGCTGCACAGTCATTGTCCCCGGCGGTAATACGTCAAGCTCTTCGTCGAGCAGTAGCTCAAGCTCCAGCAGCAGCTCATCCAGCAGCAGCTCCAGTTCATCGAGCAGCTCAAGCAGTTCTTCGAGTTCGTCGAGCAGCAGCTCCTCATCAAGCAGCTCCAGTTCGTCTTCGAGCAGTTCGAGTTCGAGCAGTTCATCGTCGAGCAGCAGTTCCAGCTCAAGCTCCAGCGGCGGCAACTGTCCGAACATTGCAACGGGTGGGCAGTCCGGCAACTTCAACACCACCGGGCCGTACTGCTTCCGGGTACAGAGCAATGTGAACGGCTGGGGCGTGTCCAACTTCCAGGGACGCAGTATAGCAGTGACGGTTAACGGTGCCGGCACGGCGGTGACAACGCCCGGTGCGCAATTGCCGTCGAAGAGCCCCAGCGATTATTACCACTTTAATAGTACCGCGGGCAGTTTCCCGTGGGCCTCGGTTTACTGGTGGTGATAGTTATTCGTTAGCCTGTCATTACAAATAGCCGGGAAACAAGACTCCCGGCTATTTGTTGACTAAGCAGTCCCGGCTAAAAGGCGGAGGGATAATGGTTGCGATTTGATTTTCAGGATGTCCTGGTTTGTGTGCAACCGTATTCGCCAATGATGAGTTTCTTGCGCAGGGGCAAATGATGGTTGTTTAGACCCTAAAAATGATTAGCACCGCTGTCAGCGGGGCGAATGGCACCAACTGAGATTGGATATTAGAGAATGAGTGGTTTATGCTTCGATGACTATAAGGAGCAAGTCGTACGTGCTTCTTGAGCTATCGGTGTTTTAACAAGTAAAACAGGTAGTTAGCGAGTGGAGGGGTATATGAAAAGCAAGTTGAAGTGGTTATTGATTTCTTTGTGCCTGTTGGCACCGCTGCCGATCGTGGCGCAGTTGGCCGACGGTCAAAGCAAATTCCTGGGGAATATCATCGCGGGCAGTGTCCCGTCGAATTTCAGTACTTACTGGAACCAGGTAACACCCGAGAACTCCGGAAAATGGGGCTCGGTGGAATCCAGCCGTGACAACATGAACTGGAGCGGTCTGGACCTGGCCTACAATTTCGCCACCAGCAACGGCTATCCATTCAAACAGCACGTGTTTGTCTGGGGCCAGCAGGAACCGGGCTGGATCGGCGGCTTGTCGCAGGCCGAACAGCGGGCGGAAGTGGAGGAGTGGATACAGGCTTACTGCGACCGCTATCCGCAAACCGACATGATTGACGTGGTCAACGAGCCTTTGCACGCGCCTGCGTCCTACCGGGCGGCGTTGGGCGGTGATGGCGCCACCGGCTGGGACTGGGTGGTGACATCATTCGAGATGGCCAGGGAGCATTGTCCGGGCATGACCCTGTTGCTGAACGATTACGGTATCACCAACGACAATACTCAAACCACCAATTATCTGGAAATCATTCAGATATTGCAAAGCCGCGGCCTGATCGACGGTATCGGCGACCAGGTGCACACGTTCAACCTGATCGGTTACTCCGTCAGCACCTTGCAGAACAACCTGAACCGGCTCACCGCCACCGGTCTGCCGGTTTACGTCTCGGAATGGGATATCAACACCGCCAACGACCAGGAACAGCTTACCGAGTATCAACAGAAGTTCCCGATTTTCTGGGATGATCCCAGTGTTGAGGGCATTACTTTGTGGGGCTATATCCAGGGGACGATGTGGCAGCAGGATGCCTGGCTGGTTACCAGCAGCGGCACCGAACGTGCGGCGATGCAGTGGCTCAGAACCTATGTTGCCGGCGGCAGCACTTCCAGTTCGTCCAGCTCGTCATCCAGCAGCAGCTCTTCCAGCAGTTCCAGTTCGTCTTCCTCAAGCAGCAGTTCTTCCTCGTCAAGCAGCAGTTCCGGAACCGTCGGTGGCGGCAACGTGACTTGCTCGGTGACCGGCACCAACGGCTGGGGTAACAACTTCCAGGTGGACATTGCAGTCGTCAACAACGGCAGCAGCCAGATCAACGGCTGGACGCTGGAACTGGACTTCGGCGAACCGGTGTCTGTGAGCGCGGCCTGGAACGTGGACCGCTCTCCGGCCAGCGGCCAGAGTTCGGTCTGGGAATTCAGCAACTGCTGCAGCTGGAACGGCAACCTGGGGCCGAGTCAGAGTGCCACCTTCGGTGTTCAGGGACAGCATGACGGCAGCTTTAACGTGCCGACCTGCACCGTGACCAATCCGCCGCAGGGCGGCAGCTCGAGTTCCTCGTCGAGCAGTTCGTCCAGCTCCAGCAGCAGCAGCTCCAGTTCTTCGAGCAGCAGCTCGTCTTCGTCCTCGAGCAGCAGTTCGAGTTCTTCGTCGAGCAGTTCGTCGAGTTCCAGCAGTTCCTCCAGCTCTTCGTCCAGCGGTTCGACGGCGATAGAAGTACAGCGCATGTTCCCCAATGTCACGTTTGCCGATCCCACCGGCATCTTCCAGGCGCCCGGCGACGATTCGCGCTGGTATGTATTGGAGCAGGGTGGCACGTTGTACTGGATCGATGCGACCAACAACAACACGGCCACGAAAAACGTCTACATTGATCTGTCGCCGATAGTCGACAGTAATGTCGAAGCGGGTCTGCTCGGCATGGCGTTCCATCCGGAGTATCAAAACAACCGCCAGGTGTTCCTGTCGTTTACCGAACCCGGCAACGGCAGCGACGTGTCCGTGGTCTCGTACGTTGCCCGTTACACCGAGGTGAACGGTACGTTGGATCCAGCCAGCCGGGAGAACATCCTCAGCCTGAACCAGCCATTCAACAATCACAACGGCGGTAACATCGCGTTCGGGCCGGACGGTAATCTGTATATCGGTTTCGGCGACGGCGGCGCCGGCGATGATCCGTTCAACAACGGCCAGAATCCCGACACCTGGCTTGGTACGATGCTGAGAATCAATGTCGACAACGGTACGCCGTACAGTATCCCGTCCGATAACCCGTTTGTCAGCGGCGGCGGTGCGCCGGAAGTTTATGCTTACGGCCTGCGCAACCCCTGGCGCTGGAGTTTCGACAGGGTCGCCGGTACGTTGTGGGTGGGTGATGTCGGACAAGGCAGATTCGAGGAAGTCGACATCATTCAAAGCGGCGGCAACTACGGTTGGCGCTGCCGTGAAGGGTTTGAGACTACCGTGAATCAGTGCACCACATCGGGTCCGTATATCGATCCGGTCATCGATTATGGCCGCTCGGTAGGCGAGTCGATCACTGGCGGCTTCGTTTATCGCGGCAGCGCCATCGGTGGATTGTATGGTCAATATGTTTTTGGAGACTACACCGTTGGCAGAATATGGAATCTGACCGAAACTTCTCCCGGCGACTACCAGATGAATCTGTTGATCGACACGACGCTTTGGATTTCATCGTTCGGCGAAGCCAACAACGGTGAGTTGTTCCTGGTCGATTATGTCGGCGGCGGTATACATCAAATCGTACCCGAGGGCGGAACCTCTTCAAGCAGCTCCAGTTCTTCGAGCAGCAGCTCGTCTTCGTCCTCGAGCAGCAGTTCGAGTTCTTCCAGCAGTTCGTCGAGCTCATCGAGCAGCAGTTCCAGCTCAAGTTCCAGCAGCTCGAGTTCGGGCGGCGGCAGTTGTACACCCATTATCACGGGTGGCCAGTCGGGGAACTTCAACACCACGGGTGCTTATTGCTTCAGGACGCCGGATTCGGTTGCGGGTTGGGGTGTTTCCAACTTCCAGGGCCGCAGCATCAGCGTAACCGTCAATGGCTCGGGCACGGCGGTGACCACACCGGGTGCGGCGTTGCCGTCGAAAGGCGCCGGTGACTACTACCATTTCAGCGCCACCGCGGGCAGCTTCCCGTGGGCGTCGGTTTACTGGTGGCAGTAGTGCAGGGCGAACTCAAGCTGTCAGCGTAAAAGCGTTATGGAGAAAGCCGGGGTGGGAAACCACTCCGGCTTTTTTTATGTTTTGCGAAAGGGGCCGGGGCGGCTTTCGGTAAAAAATGTCCGTTTTATCAGATAAACGTCGTTTAATATGCTGTTTCCTCCATGGCAATGTGTCTATAATCAGGGGTGCTTTAAAGTGCTGCCGCATAAACGGCAGGGCTTTAAGCTGAACCCGGATATGCGGGTTCGATGGAGGGGAACCATCAGCATTATTGCGCCAACACCCGGCATCAGCCCGGTGCTGTGCGACTTTGCTGTTTCAAAGTTGTCGGGGGGCAACGCCATTGGATTCAGGGGAATAATCATTCCAGCCTGAAGCCAACCCCAGGTGTTCGCGCCGCAAAAATGTTTTCCCCACGTGTATGTAAAAGCAAAAAGCAAGTAGCACCAGTGAGGAGAAAACCATGTACAGCAAATCATTATCATGCAGGATTCCTGCTGCGCTTGCAGGCGCGGCAGTAAGCTTCCTGTTTGCCGCCTGCGTGGCCTGGGCGGTGCCTGCCGAGAATTATTCGTGGAATAACGTGCGAATCGACGGCGGCGGTTTTGTTCCCGCCATCGTGTTTAACGAGAGCGAACCCAACCTCATTTATGCCCGCACCGATATTGGCGGGCTTTACCGTTGGAATCAGAGCACCCAGAGCTGGATCCCCCTGCTTGACTGGGTCGGCTGGGACAAGTGGGGCTGGAACGGCGTCATCAGCGTCGCGACCGACCCCGTCGATCCGGATCGCGTGTACGCCGCGGTGGGCATGTACACCAACGATTGGGACCCCAACAACGGCGCAATTCTTCGTTCCAGCGATCGCGGCCAGACCTGGCAGGTTTTCGAGCTGCCGTTCAAGGTCGGCGGCAACATGCCCGGCCGCGGAATGGGCGAGCGTCTGCAAGTCGATCCGAACGAAAACAGCATCATTTACTACGGCGCCGAAGGCGGCAACGGCCTGTGGCGCAGCACGAATTTCGGCGCGACCTGGTCCGAGGTCACCAACTTCCCGAACCCCGGCAACTATGTCCAGGATCCGAACGATACCAACAACTATCTGAATCAGAATCAGGGTATCCCATGGGTGTTGTTCGACAAATCCAGCGGCTCACCGGGTAATGCCACTCCGTTGATCTTCGTGGGCGTGGCCGACAAGCAGAATCCGCTGTATTACAGCACCAACGCCGGCCAGACCTGGGCGCCGGTTCCCGGCACCCCCACGGGTTACCTGCCTCATCAGGGCGTGGTCGATCATGTCAACGGCTATCTGTATATCGCCACCAGCGATACCGGCGGCCCCTATGACGGCGGTCTGGGCGACGTGTGGAAGTACGAAATCGCCAGCGGCACCTGGACCCAGATCAGTCCCATACCTTCCACCAGCCCGGATGCCTATTTCGGCTACAGCGGCCTGACCATCGATCGCCAGAACCCGGGTACCATCATGGTGGCTTCGCAAATCTCCTGGTGGCCGGATGCGATCTTTTTCCGCAGCACCGACGCCGGTCAGACCTGGACACGCATCTGGGACTGGACCAGCTATCCCAACCGCAGTTTCCGGTACATCATGGATATCACCGAAGTGCCATGGTTGAGCTTCGGCGCCAATCCCCAACCCC
>DASVCP010000147.1:0-8975 GCA_036381555.1 Gammaproteobacteria bacterium | reverse complement strand
GTATAAACTCCAAAAAGCGGAATCCGAGTTAAACAATATCAATCTGTTAAGTCCATTCTTCGACTCCAGCCGACGTCCTGTAATTAAGGGTTCCTCTGGTTGACGATGAACTGGTCGAGTTGCTCCAACTGTTCAGGCAATGCGCCGGTAGACTCCGTGGCGATGGCGTCGTCGAGTGCTTCCTTGGATGGGTATAGATCGTGCACGGTCACCAGGGTCGTGCCATCAATTTCTTCGAAGGTCACCGTGGTAATGACTGCTGCGTCCTCGCCGCCTTCTTCGTTGGTCCAAACTAAACGCGAGTGAGGAGTTACTTCGAGATATTTGCCAAAAAATTCCATACTCTGAGAGCCCATACTGAATCGGAGGCGGTATTTTCCACCGGTGCGAATATCCATCTCACAGGACACAAGCGTTATGGGGGCTGATTTCGGCACCCACCACTTCTTAAAAAGCTCAGGATTAGTCCAGGCCTCAAACACGAGATTTGACGGGCCGTTGATGATACGTGATGCAACGAGCTCACGCTCTGACGTGCGTTCCACTTTTGTATGGTTTTTCATTTGTTTCCTTTCTTCCGTTTCAATTCCTGGACGACAATCTCAAGTGCATCGAAGCGCCTGTCCCAGAGCTCTTTGTATCTGTCGATCCAAGCCGTTTCGGAATCCAGCCGATGGGAGCCGAGCCTGCAGGATCGCACCCGACCTACCTTCTCGGTCTTCACAAGGCCGGCTTGTTCCAAGATGCTGACGTGCTTCTTCATACCTGTCAGAGACATATGAAACTGTTCGGCGAGATTCGTAATCGAAGCGTCCCCTCGGCCAAGTTGTAGGAGAACACCACGCCGGGTGGAGTCCGAGAGCGCAGCAAAGGTTTGATCGAGTCGATTTTTTGAATACTGAACCATGTGGTTCAGTATAGATAATTGGTTTGTGTTACGCAAGAAGTATTGTTATGTGAATTAGTAAAAACAATATCTTAGGTTTTTGGAAGAGGGGGGTACATTTTGGGGTATAAAGCCTGAATCGAAAAATGGAAAAGGATCATCAACAACTTAAATTCATTTTTCGACTCCAGCCGTTCTCCAACTTTAGCAAAAGTGCATCGCAAACCGCATATTCAAAGACCAGCCAGCAAAGACCCGTCTCCGTGCCACTTTCTCCGGGTTGCGATAGAGGGACTACAAGCGGTAAATCCTGGGTTAGGATGAGCATATCTGTGGCTCATCCCGGTCCGGATTTTTACCGCGCCGGATGTGAGTTGCGTTCACATAAGGAGAGGAGGGGTCAATAATGAAGGTGTACCGATATTTAACTGCCGCAGCCGCCGTGCTTGCGAGCGCATGGTTGCAACCGGCAGGCGCCGCCCTGTTGAACTATGGTTCGGGCAATATTTCCGACACCATCAATCCGGCCAGTTACGGCTGCGTGGTCGATCACGGCAACTGGATTTATAACTCCGGCGTCACGGCGCCCGCCATTGCCGGTTGCGATCCGGGCGGGGACTACAACGGCGTGCCCAGCGGCACACCGACTTTTTTGCATCCGCAGTTGGTCGGCGCCGCCGCCAACGAACCGACCGCCACTCATCGCTGGTGGGGTTCGGTGGCTTTCCACGGCGAGATGACCATCGGTGATCCGAACAAGGCAGCTTATATCACGCCCGACCCGATCGTCGCCCGCATCAGCAACCGCGGTGTGCGCATGATGGGTATTCCCAATGGACTGGCGCTGCAAAGCGAGAATGCCTTTCAATACTCGGTACCGGATCCGTTCAGCGAAGTGTTCGACGGCATTGCCATTGGCAACAGCGCTTACAGCAATCTTGACGCCTTCATGAAAGATCACAGCGACGGCAGCGTGACGGTACAGTGGAAAAGCGGCGCCACCGTGGTGATGGAAGCCACCTTTGTCTACGGCTCGCCCTATGCTTATTTCCAAACCTTTGCCGGTCAGGCGGTGATCCGCACCAAGGCGGCCGATGGAGGAGAGAAAGGCATTTTTCACCAGTCCGGCAACAGCCTCGGCGTGTGGACCGACGTGGCCGGCAACCGCAGTAATTTTCTGATCGTCGGCCAGGGGCCGACCAGTTACAGCAATACCGCGACCGCGCAAATCGGCATCAGCAACAGTATCTTCACCGTCGTCTGGCTGCCTCATGTTGACGCCGGCACACCGACCGCCGACATGATCTCGGCTTTTGCCGGCAAAGCCAACAACCGCATCGACGAAGTGCGGATAGACTACAGCGTCGACCCCAATACACAGGCCGTAACGATAACGCACCACTATCGCAACAACGGCTCGCCGGTGAACACTTATGCCGGTTTGATGCCGCTGCAGTGGAAAAACAGCAACCAGGCGCTGACGGTATATAAGGCGCGCAGCGCCCGCGGCATGATCCGCTTTGCCGACACCGGCAGCTTCAGTTACACGCTGCCGTTCGTCGGCGTGCTGCCGCTGCTGCCGCCCAACGTCGGCGACTACAACCCGGCCCAGTTGCAGGCGCTGGTCGACGAATTTATCAATCAGGGCAACTGGAATACGCATCTTGACACTTACTGGTCCGGCAAGAATTACGGCAAGGTCGCTGACCTGGCGGCGATCGCCCGCTCTAACGGCATGGTTGCGCAAGCCGACCAGTTAATCGACTGGCTCAAAGGCGAACTGGAAGACTGGTTCCGCGCCGACACCAGCGGCTCGCTGGACACGACCAAATATTTTGTCTACGACGATGAGTGGAGCACCCTGCTGGGCTTCGATGAATCCTTCGGCGCGCAACAGCAGCTCAACGATCACCATTTTCATTACGGCTATTTCGTTCGTGCCGCGGCCGAAATCTGCCGCGTCGATCCGGCCTGGTGCGGCCCCAACGCCTATGGTCCCATGGTCGAACTGCTGATTCGCGATTACGCCGGCGGTCGCGACGACTCGATGTTTCCCTATGTGCGCAACTTCGATCCGGCCAATGGTTTTTCCTGGGCCTCGGGGCACGCCAACTTCGTGCTCGGCAACAACAACGAATCGACTTCGGAAGCAGCCAACGCCTACGGCGCGATCATCCTCTACGGCCTGATTACCAATAATCAGGAACTGGTGGACCGCGGCGTTTATTTACACGCGTCCTCGGCGGCGGCCTACTGGGAATACTGGAACAACATCGATCGTTATCGCGGCTTGAGCGGCGATGACGACAATTTCCCGGCCGATTACCTGAAGATGACCACCTCCATTATCTGGGGCAGCGGCGCGGTGTTCTCGACCTGGTTCAGCGGCGCCTATGCCCATATTCTGGGTATCCAGGGCCTGCCGGTGAACCCGCTGGTGTTCCACATCGGCCAATATCCCGGCTATCTGAGCGACTACGTCGCCCTGGGACTGTCGGAGTCAGGCAACGGCAAACCCTCGGGGCTGCCCGCTGATCAATGGCGCGACGTATGGTGGAATATCATGTCCATGACCGACGGTCAGGGCGCGGTTAACGACTTCAACACCATGAATTTCAATTACACGCCGGAAGCCGGCGAAACCAAGGCACACACTTATCATTGGATCCACACTTATAAAGAATTGGGACATCTGGCCACCGGTACCGGCGCACTGACTGCCGACTACCCGGCGGCCGTGGCCTTTAACAAGAACGGCGTCACCACTTATGTAGCCTATAATTACGGCCCCGGTGCCCAGTATGTGACGTTCTCCGATGGCATGGGACTTAATATTCAACCCGAGAGTTTTCGCATCAAGCACAGCGGCGATGCTCCCGACGGCAGCTCGTCGAGTTCATCGTCAAGCTCCAGTTCCTCCTCGTCGAGTTCCAGCAGTTCGAGTTCTTCTTCCAGCAGCGGCGGTTCTTCGGGCGGTTGCAAGATCCATCTGGAAGCGGAAGACTATGTGAACTATTCGGATACGACCGCCGGCAACACCGGCGGCGCTTATCGCGCGGACAATGTCGATATCGAGGCCACCACCGACACCGGCGGCGGTTTCAATGTCGGTTGGACGGCCAACGGTGAATGGCTGGAATACACCATTAACGCTCAAAGCGGCACCTATGCCATCGACGCGCGCGTCGCCAGTCTCAACAGCGGTTCGTATACCCTGTTGTTGAACGGCCAGCAGATTGCCGCGGGTTCGGTCGGAGGCACCGGCGGCTGGCAAAACTGGATTACCCAAAGCGCCGGGCCGGTGAACATCGCCGGCGGCACCCATACTTTGCGGGTGGAATTGGGCGGTGAGTTCAACCTGAACTGGATTACGTTGAGCAGCAACGACTGCGGCAGCTCCAGTTCGTCTTCGAGCAGCAGTTCTTCAAGCTCCTCCAGCAGCAGTTCCTCCTCGTCGAGTTCCAGTAGTTCGAGTTCTTCTTCCAGCAGCAGCTCGTCAAGCTCAAGCTCGTCATCTTCCAGCAGTGGTAGTTCGGGTGGCACCGATTTGACAACGGCCAGTGCCGGCAACATCACGGCCTCCGGTGAAAATCCACCGAACGAAGATCGGACCAAAGCGTTCGACAACACTTCGAACAGCAAATGGCTGACCTTCGCTTCGACCGGCTGGATTGCCTACGACTTCGGTCAACCGGCGGTGATCGACGCCTACACGCTGACCTCTGCGAACGATGCGGAAGCCCGCGACCCGGTGAACTGGCAGATACAGGGTTCGAACAACGGCACCAGCTGGACCACGCTGGACACGCGCAGCGGCGAAAACTTTGCCGCCCGCTTTCAGACCAACAGCTATGCTTTCAACAACAGCAGCGCCTATCAGCACTACCGTCTGAATATCACGGCCAATGCCGGCGCGGGCGCGACTCAGTTGGCTGAAATTGAATTGATCGGTCATTACTCCGGTGGTTCCTCATCAAGTTCCAGCAGTTCGAGTTCTTCCTCCAGCAGCTCGTCAAGCTCGTCGTCTTCCGGCGGCGGCTGTACGCTCCAACGGGAAGCGGAAGATTACATCAACTATTTCGATACCACGGCCGGCAACACCGGCGGCGCCTATCGCTCCGATGGTGTCGACATTGAAGCCACATCCGATACCGGCGGCGGTTATAACGTCGGCTGGATTGCAAACGGCGAGTGGCTGGAGTACACCATCAATGTCTCATCAGGAATCTATACGGTGGACAGCCGCGTGGCTTCGGCGATTGGCGGCGGCTCCTTCACCATTTATCTGGATGGTCAGGAGTACATCGGCGCGCAGCAGGTCGCCAATACCGGCGGCTGGCAGAACTGGACCACGTTGACTTCGGTACCGGTCAGCATCACCGGCGGCACGCATACTCTGCGGGTGCAATCCACCGGTAATATGAATCTGAATTGGATCAGGCTGAGCAGTAGTAATTGCCAATAATGAATAACAACAAAAGCGTTCAATAATTTTGTTGGCGAATAATAGAGGGGCGGTTTAACCGCCCCTTTTATGTCCAGGGAACGGCGCCACCTAGTTTAGCTATTACTTTGTTGTGTCCGCAGTCGGACAGCACTATCCCTGGCGGTCGTATGCCGCGATGCCGCTGATGAAGATGGACCGGTTATAGCCGGATCCTTCCGGCAAAGCCTCACTCGTGCATCCCTGCACTCGGGATGCAAAGAGCGGTATATGTCCAAAATCTGCGGATGCACTTCACTTGTAATACGACTCGTACCTCGTGCGGGCGGTCGTATGCCGCGATGCAGGAACGCACAGGGATGTGCTAATGCCGCGAATGTAGGATGCATAGAAGCGGTAGATGCAAAGAGCGGTATATGTCAGAGCGATTTTATTGCTATACCACTTTCGATGTGACAATAAAGGCGTTTTTTAACGGCAATCCTTTTCCAGACGGGTTCCTCAAAGAAATTGTCGGTATGACTTTTTGTGAGTGTCAGTAAAAACCAGTACGTAAGTATGCAAGGTTTTGTTCTGGTAATTACATCTTCATTTCACCGGCGCGGGGCTCACTTTCCGCAATCATGACATAGTGGGGCTACGACGGGTTATTCCAGGTTTAATCTTTAGTCTGCCTGCTTCTTCGTTCTGAACGGCGATAGAAACAGGTCGGTAAGGCATGCCGGTGTGACGGCTGTGTCTGGATTTAAAATCAACAGGGGATAGTGAGGATTTGAAAATCGATTGATTGCTTGAGGAATCAAACCGTCCCCGTAGCAAGTGAGGAGGAGAGGACAATGCTATTTGCATCAAAGTGTAACAAGGCGTTTCTTGGTCGAGGGGATCCGATACTACAAATGTTGTTATTAACCGCCGCGCTGTTTACCGCGCAAGCCGGTGCCCAGGTATTGATTCAGGCGGAAGATTACGATGCTTATTACGACACCACACCGGGTAATACCGGCGGCGCGTATCGGAGCGACGGCGTCGACATTGAAGCGACCGGCGACAGCGGCGGCGGCTTCAACGTCGGCTGGATCGATGCAAACGAATGGTTGGCGTTCAACAACCTGAATATCCCCGCTTCGGGGAGTTATACCATTCGGTTTCGTGTGGCCAGTATGAACGGCGGCACGTTGTCCAATGACTTAAACGGTGGCTCCATCGTGTTGGGCAGTTTGAATATTCCCAACACCGGCGGCTGGCAGAACTGGACCACTATTTCCCATACGGTCAACATCAACGCCGGCAACTACAGTCTCGGCGTCTTTGCGGTCACCGGCGGCTGGAATCTGAACTGGATTGAGGTTGTGAGCAATAATCCCGGTACAGGAGTGGTGACACTGTATCAGCATTGCAGTTTCGGCGGTTATTCGGCCAACTTGCAGGCGGGCAGTTACACGCTGAGTCAATTGCAGGCGCTGGGAATTCAAAATGATGATATTTCATCGCTGCGCGTGGCCAGCGGCTATAAAGCGACTTTGTATCAGCATCATGATTTTACCGGCAACAGTATCGTGAAAACGGCCGATGACGACTGCTTGGTGAACGAAGGGTTTAACGACGATATCAGTTCCCTGGTTGTTGAAGCGGATACGGGCGGCCCCACGGATCCGGGCGAGCCGGGTACCGCGAACGGTACTCACAAGCGCCTGAAGATTGTAAATGGTTGCGGCCAGGATATGTGGATTCAATGGCTGACCGCGCCGGGTATCGCCTTCAATGCGCCGAACCGTCACAGATTGTCCGGCCTGGGCAGCTTCATCGAATACGACATTCCCGATAGAGGCCTGTCGTCAATGCGTTTCTGGCCGGGCTTCGGCTGCGATGCCGGCGGCCACAACTGCCGGATCGGCGCCAGTGGCGGTCCCGCCGAACTGGGCTTCACGTGTCCGCCGGAAGGTTGCGCACCGCCGATCGATTCCAAGTTCGAAGCGACCTTCGGTTGTATCCCTGGCGTTGCCGACAGTCAGTGCGCGCAGAATCCCTCGGCGCCCGGTCAACCGCTGGGCCGCGGCGACTGGTGGAATTCCAGCATGGTCGACGGCTACACCGCGCCGGTGAAAGTGCAAGTTCATGGCCATTGCCCGGTGGGTCCGCAACCGGCGCCGGTGTTCGGTCCGGGCGGTCCTCCGGGCGGCGTGATCGACTGCTCGACGTTGAGTGTGTCGGATTGCCCGACCAACGAGGATCTGAGCACCAACGGACAGTTTCCGCATCTGTCGAACGTCAATCTGCTGGCTACCAATCCTGCGACCGGCGCGGTGGCGGGTTGCTATTCGCCGTCGGCGAAGCTGTCGTACTCGCATTGGGCGGGCGGCTTCCAGACCTATCCGCCGGATTCGCCGCAGGCGCAAATGTATGCCTGCCCGACCCCGCCGATCAGTCCCGAACAATGCATGGCCGGCCCGGCCGACAGCACGGATTATCGCAATATGATTCACTCGCATTGCGATACCTATGCGTACCCGTATGACGACGGTGTCGGACTGTCCAGTTGTCCGTCGGCCACCAACCTGGTGTACGAAGTCACGTTCTACTGCCCGCAGTAGACTGGTGAGGCCCCTCTCCTGTTTTACTCGGTGTTGTGTGCTGAGAAAGGGGAGGGGTCATTCTTTTGATAGGAGATTCAAGCCTTGGGCAGAATCTGTGAGCAGCAGTATTAAGAATATTTGCCACGGAATCCACGGAAAAACACGGAATTTAATTCTTTATTAACTAACTTTCTTTTCCGTGTTTTTCCGTGGGTTCCGTGGCCATTAATCATTTAAAGAGAGAGGAAAAACATATGACTATTTTTACTTGGATGAAAAAGCGTAATCCGCTTGCGTGTATCTGTTTTTTATTCGCACTGACTTCCGCAAACGCCCATGCTGTCGTTTTCCAGGCGGAAGATTACAATGCCTATCACGACACCACGCCGGGTAACACCGGCGGCGCTTATCGGAGCGACGGTGTCGACATTGAGGCGACCAGCGACAGCGGCGGCGGCTTCAACGTCGGCTGGATCGCGGCCGGCGAATGGCTGGCGTTCAACAATCTGAATATTCCCAGTTCCGGCAGTTATACGGTGCGCTTCCGGGTGGCCAGTACGGTCGGCGGCACGTTATCCAACGATTTGAACGGCGGTTCGATCGTGTTGGGCAGTTTGAATATTCCCAATACCGGCGGCTGGCAGAATTGGGTCACTATTTCCCACACGGTCAACATCAATGCCGGCAACTACAGCCTGGGCGTTTATGCGGTCACCGGCGATTGGAACCTGAACTGGATCGAAGTGGTGCCGAACAATCCGTCCGGCGGCGTCGCCACCGTCTATCAGCACTGCAATTACAGCGGTTGGTCGGCCAGCCTGGGCGTGGGTTCCTACACGCTGGGCAGTTTGCAGTCGCTCGGGTTCGTTAACGACGATGCATCGTCCATCCAGGTCGCGCCCGGTTATCAGGCCAGGCTTTACCAGAATGACAACTTCGGCGGGGCGTCGGTCACGGTGACCGGCAACGACAGCTGCCTGGTGAATGAAGGGTTCAACGATTCGGCGTCTTCCATCGTTATCAGCCCGGTCGGTGGCGGCGGCGATCCCGTCTGGAGCGACGAGTTCGACAG
>DASVCP010000146.1:0-4018 GCA_036381555.1 Gammaproteobacteria bacterium | reverse complement strand
CGAGATCGGCTACATCGGTTATTTCGGGTTGAACAACTGGCGCGGCCTGGCCGAGCTGGAGATTTGCATTGCTTCATCGATGGATTGGGGGCGCGGCTGGGGTACCCGCGCTATTCGGCGGCTTGCCGATCAACTGCTGGTACATGCCACGGTTGAGAACGTTATCGCCCGTCCTTCCCCTCGCAGTCGCCGGGCGATCGCCGCTTTCCGTAAAGCGGGTTTTGTCGATTACGATCGAACACTGCACCGGTTGCCCACCTGGATATTCACGGTCGGCCTGAATTATCGCGATGCAGTGGTGCTGTTGCGGAAAAGGGATTCGTCCAAGACACATGATTGAGAGCATTTAAAGCGCCGGCTGTATTTACGGCTTCCACTCCCGCACCGGTAACGGCTGTTATGCCCTGGCGACTTTATGGAAGCCCGGCATGCCCGTGAAAAGCGTCAGAGCTTATGAAATGAGCGATTCATAAAAGCGAAACATATCGTCGTTAAACTGCAGGCGTTGGTTACATGGAGCTGTAGAGAGGCTTATTAACCCGGCGATTAAGATCGCCGGGTTAATAATCGGCACAGGGAATGTGCCGACATTGGTCGTAGGCCAATGTGAGCGCTGAAAAAGAATATCAGGACGATATTCTTTTTCCCAGGTTAATAAGACCAGCAATGATAGGGAAGCCGGGGCACGCCCCAAGGCTTCCGCAGAACAGGGCAGGGATTGCCCCTCACCAATCCTTGACCCTTCACTGCTTTCGCGTTTTCTCCAGGGATTGGAGTGTTGGTACAGGCCGATTTTTGCTCCTTGCAAAATCGGCATTTCCGCCATCCATAGCGGTCAGAAGTACCTTAACGCGATCATGAATAAGAGCCGTAGGGTGGGCATTGCCCACCGTTTTTCGTTCCGCGTGGGCCGTGCCCACCCTACAAATTCCATTTTTACGTAACGTGCTTTGCCATGTCTCTTCGTAATCGTAGGGCGCCGCCCGCCGCTTGCCCCTTTTGACGGTATTTCCCGCGCTTACAAAGTTGTGGCAATCGGCCGAAAACCGGGTTATCTTTGCTTCGTGTGTATTTGTTCAATTCCGAAGTAATCCATGAAAGATCGGCTTGGCAAAATCTGGCAAGGCAATCGGTTTTTTATCTGTTTCATCGTTCTCATGTGCCTGTTTCGCAGCGCGGTGGCCGATTGGAACTCCGTGCCTACCGGGTCGATGCTGCCGACCATCGTTGAAGGCGACCGGATTTTCGTCGACAAACTGGCGTACGATGTCCGTCTGCCGTTTACCCACGTTTCACTGCTCAAGCTCGCCGACCCTCAAAGAGGCGACATCATCGTGTTCGATTCCGAGGTGATGAACAAAAGGTTGGTGAAAAGAGTCGTGGGTATTCCCGGTGATGTTGTTGAGATGCGCAACAATATTTTGCGGATCAATGGCGAACAACTGGTTTACCGCGATATGCCCGCACCCGCGCCCGATACGGACAGGCTGGAAAACCTGTTGGGTGTGAAGCATGGAGTGAGAATTCACAATTTCCGTTCCGGTTTTCATCCGGTAACGGTTCCCGAAGGGCATTACCTTGTGCTCGGCGACAATCGCGACAACAGCGCCGATTCGCGGGTGATCGGCTTCGTTCCCCGGCACGAAATCGTCGGCCGTTCGCGCAGCGTCGTAATCTCGTTCAACTACGAAAACTTCTATCTTCCGCGTCCAGGCCGGTTTTTTCAATCGCTTTAAGCGGTTTGGGGCAGGCGGATCCGGCCCTTGATAAAGGCGGATGGAATCTGCAAAATGGACACCGACTTGAGACAGGACGGGCTGTGTTTTGAGTTAAGGGTGACAAATGAATCGGGCTGCCCGTCAGGTTTTGTGTCTTTAAGATTTTGAAGACCGGTTTTTCGCTGTTCAACGAGTTCCAAACAAATTTGGAAAGGGGAATTACCATGCTTACGAATTTTAAATCCATCATGCGTGCGACTTGCATTGCGGTTATGGCCGCCGCCGCTTCCGGCGTCGCTTCTGCCGAAGAGTATGGCGATGGCGGTGATCTTTCGGCTGCGATCGAAAAGCTGTCCGGGCTTACGGTCAATGTCGATTGTGATCGCGGCGTATCCTTGAACCGTGTTTTGAAAAAACTCGATTGGAGTCAATCGGCCACGGTTCGCGTCAAGGGCACATGCCGGGAATACATCGAGATCGTCAACATGAGTAATCTGACGCTGCAAGGGCT
The DNA here is from genome assembly GCA_036381555.1 of Gammaproteobacteria bacterium. GTDB lineage: Bacteria > Pseudomonadota > Gammaproteobacteria > HTCC5015 > HTCC5015 > DASVCP01. The sequence goes on along the minus strand of DASVCP010000146.1, from coordinate 1,789 downwards.
GCCGGGTGCGACGTTGCACCGTCCGGATGCCGAACCCGTACCGCCGGCCTTCGGTGAAGTCGGGGTGGTGACCATCATCGGTTCCAGCGGCATCACACTGAAAGATCTGCGGGTTGTTGCGCCCAACACCGGTGCCGGTATTCAGCCGACGGGTATCGCAATCGGTCACGGCAGCTCCGACGTGCGCTTGCACAACCTGGTGGTGGAAGAAGGCGCTTCCGGCGTACTCGTTTATTCGGGCAGCCAGGTTTATGCGCAAGCCATCACCGTGCGTAACGCCGGTTGGGCCGCATTCGGCATTTACGACGGGTCCAGTGTTCATATCGAAGGCGATTCCCTGTTGGAGAGCACAATTACGACGTTTCGCTCCGGCATCCATGTCGCCAATTCCGTTTTAAACCTGTCCGGCACAGTCATCCGCAATATGCAGTACGGAATCTGGGCCTCCACATCAGCCATTGTGGGCATTCACAACGTCCGCAACGTTCCGGGGAGTGAGGTCGTGATCGAAAATGATCCCGGCGTCTTCAATCTTCAGGGGCTGCGGCTCACCGCCGGCAGCATGGCAACCCTGGACGCCAGGCTCCGCATTATCAATCCCGGCGATGGTGTTCGGGTCGAGGGCAACAGCACGTTAACGGCCGGGAACAACCTGGAAATCACCGGCAGCCAGGGACACGGCCTTTATGTCGTCAACGATTCGCACGCCACGCTATTACGTTCCTCGTTTTCGGGGACCGGTTCGAGCATCACCGGTTCGGGGCGCAACGGCATCGTGGTGGTGAATAATTCCACGGTCGAGTTGGGGCCGATTGTCCTCAGCGGCAACGCCGTGACCGACATTTTCTGCGATTCCAGGTCGCTGATCACCAGCGGTTTCTTTGCTCAAGGCGTGGTACAGTGTGAAAATCTTGTCCTGGGCGAGACGGAAGCAATACCGTAATCGCTGCAATCGGGCAGGCTTTTCAAGCTGAAAACAACTCACCGCGCGCCTGACAGCTCATTGTTGAGCTGTCAGGCGTTGTGGGACGAGAGCACTGAGAAGGGGTCTGCATGACGGTTAGGGAGTGGACGCGCTCCTCACCGGTATCCAATCCGGAAGCTTCACACCCGGTCAAATAAAAATCGGATATAGGTCCGGTAGTGCAGCAGTTGCTGCACCAGAATGGCCTGGTCGGCATATACCTTCGAGAGCACAATGCCGCCCTCGATAATGGCTGACAGCATGTCCGCCAGTTCGACGGCCGATACTTCGGTCCGGGCCGGGTAACGGGCGGCGACCAAATCCAGTTGCGTCTGGAAGGTTTCACGCCAGGATTGCAGTCCCCGCCGGTTCAGCTCGCGCACGGTTGCGTCGACCTGCTGGCTTTCATAGGCGAACGAGGCCACCAGGCAGCCTGGATGGGTGTCGGGCAGGTTGGCCATTTCCTCGGCCAGCAGTTTCAGAAAAATCAGCATCTGCTGCAGCGGGTCTTCGCTCAAGGTTTGGGCGCGTTCGAACAGCGCGTTGAAAAACCGCTGGTCGTTTTCCAGGTAACGCAGCAGCAAATGGCGGGCGAGGTCGTTTTTGCCGTTGAAGTGATAGAAAAACCCGCCTTTGGTGATGCCGGTTTCCCGCAAAATGTCGTCGATCGAGGTGCCGGCAAACCCCTTCTGCAGGATCAGGCCCTCGGCAATTTCGAGGATTTTTTCCCGGGTCTGTTCGCCTTTGCTGGGCATGATTGGGTTATCTCCTGCTTATTTACTATACCGACCGTACAGTTTCTTTTTGCCGAAGTTGGATCAGGTC
>DASVCP010000145.1:0-2763 GCA_036381555.1 Gammaproteobacteria bacterium | reverse complement strand
AAGGCGAAGAGGATTTTTACCAGCTGGAAGCGGAATGGCGGGCGTTGCCGGCGCCGCTGGACGACATGAACGGTATTTATATTTCCGGGAACAATCACAGCGACGATCTGTTCATGTTCATCAAACGCAAACTGGAAGGTTTGGAACCGGATACCCGCTATTCGTTGACGTTCGGAGCCCGGTTTGCCACTAACGCGGATTCCGGCTGTTTCGGTATCGGCGGCGCGCCCGGCGAGGACGTCACCGTAAAAGCGGGCGCGACCGATCATGAACCGCTGGCCGACGGGCAAAGCCAGGGACATATCCGGATGAATATCGATCATGGCGCTCAAAGCAACGGCGGCAGCGACGCCATTGTCATCGGCAACATCGCCAATTCTCAGGATGACTGCGTTGACGACAGGTACGAACTCAAAGACCTGGACAGTGAAGGTTTGCCGTTTGAAGCATTCACCGACAGCCAGGGAGCTTTATGGGTGCTGTTCGCCACCGATTCCGGTTTTGAAGGCACTACCGGTATCTACTATACTCGTGTGGAAATCAGGGCGGAGAAATTGTAGCGCATCCTTAATTACGTCATGGTTTTGCCCGCGCAAGAGCATGCCGGTTTTTATTTTGAGGAGATGGTTTGCAGTGAAGGATGTTCCCCTGAGATGCGCCTGCGGCGCCGTTCATGGTATCGCTGTGAGCGTTTCACCCGGTTCAGGCATGCGTGTCGTTTGTTACTGCGACGACTGCCAGCGCTTTGCTCACTATCTGGGCCGTGAAGACATCCTGGACGCGTACGGCGGTACGGAGGTTTTCCAAATGCCGCCGGCGAACGTGAAGATTACTCAAGGTGCGGAACAGATTCGCTGCATACGGCTGACACCCAAAGGCTTGCACCGCTGGTACACGGCTTGTTGCCGGACACCGATAGGCAACACCCTCTCGGCGGCAGGGCCTTTTGTCGGAGTAATACATAATTTTATTGGCGATGAACACTTGCGCGAAGCAAACCTTGGGCCGGTGAGGGGTTACGTGCAAACGAGATTCGCCTTATCATCACTGCCGGTTGAGCGCGAACAGGGATTCCCCTGGCGGTTGATTGTGATCAGCCTGTGGAAGCTGCTGGCGTGGAAGCTGAAAGGCAAAAACCGCCCCTCGCCGTTTTTCGACGAAAACGGCAGGCCGGTATCGGAGCCGGATATTCTGTCGTGAATGGCGCCGCCGGCTTTTCTTATTTCCATTGCCGGATAAGGGACGCTTTAAAATCCGATGGAGTCGTGACAGGCTTTAATCTTATGGACGTTGAACTGAAGGCCGCAACATTGGCAAACCTGGATGAACTGTTAATCCTGGTTCGCGCCTACCATGATTTTGAGTGCATCAAACACACCGATGAAAGCCGCAGGGCGGCATTGTTGCCGTTACTGGCTGAGGATGCGGCGCCGGGTCGCGTCTGGCTGATTTTAAGTTCCGGTCAAACCGTCGGCTATGTTGCGATTTGTTTCGGCTATTCAATTGAATTCGGCGGACGCGATGCGTTTATCGACGAGCTGTACATCGTCGAATCAGCGCGGGATAAAGGGATAGGAACCGGGGTCCTGGAGCGCGTTAAATCGGAGGCGGCCAGGCTGGGCGTGCTGGTGTTGCACCTGGAGGTGGGGCTGGACAATCAGAGAGCGAGACGGCTGTATTCCCGCGCCGGTTTTGAATCGAGGGACAGATTTCACCTGATGTCGTGTCTGGTTCACAATCTGGGTTGTTAGATTCAGAAGAGAACGGTGGGCAGTGCCCACCCTACAAAACCATGGACAGGACGCGAAAAAGGGGTCGCCTGTTATGGATTTAAGATAGGGTGGGCACGGCCCACCGAAAAGGGATTGTGTGTTATGGATTAAACGTAGGGTGGCACCGCCCACCGAAAATGGGATTGCGCGTTATGGATTTAAGGTAGGGTGGGCACCGCCCACCAACAAAGGGCAAACAAAAGGGAGAGTATTGCAATGTCGAGATATCGCAGAGCTCGAACGCTGGGTGGAACGTATTTTTTCACGGTAGTGACATATCAACGGCGTAAAATTTTTATGGATGTGTCTTTAATCGGGGAATTGCGACAGGTTATCAAGGAAGTCAGACAAATACACCCATTCGCGATTGATGCCTGGGTGTTGCTACCCGATCACATGCATTGTGTGTGGACGTTGCCGCAAGGCGACAATGATTACTCAAAACGCATGGGTATGATCAAAGCCCGCTTTACCTCGCTCATGAAATTAATGTGGCGGGAGCCGGAATGTGTGACGACCGAGTCGCGGGTACGGCACCGGGAAGGCGTTATCTGGCAGAGACGTTTTTGGGAGCACGAGATAAGGGATGAAAGAGACTTTGAACGGCATGTGGATTACGTACATTACAATCCGGTGAAGCATGGGTTGGTGAAGCAGGTTTGCGAATGGCCATATTCGACGTTTCATCGTTATGTGGAAAAGGGTGTGTATCCGGAGGATTGGGCGGGTGTGGGGACGGAAACATCAGGCGATTTCGGTGAGTAATGGTTGACGGTGGGCAGTGCCCACTGCTGTCCCATAAACTTTCCTCATATTTTGAGCACTCCCTGAACGCCGGCATGTTCTGGGCCCGGCGGTTTGTCATGAAACAGGTCCTCTAACCCATATTTCATGAAAAGATTAAGGCTCAGTACACGGACCATGCGTTGTACGGACCAATCAATTCGGCCATGCCACTTGATGCACATTAGCAGAAGCTGCACACACATCG
>DASVCP010000144.1:0-8921 GCA_036381555.1 Gammaproteobacteria bacterium | reverse complement strand
CCTCCTATGGCGGTTTTAAGGAAATGGACAGGCTCAAACTCGACAGTGACTAGACGGGCTCCACAAGCAAAAGTAATTCTTACCGAAGGAAAACATCATGTTGAAGTTACATAAGCTTTCAAAGATTTATCGTACCGATGAAATCGAAACTGCCGCGCTGAACTCGGTTAATATCGAAATTGCCCAGGGAGAATTCGTCGCGGTCATGGGACCGTCGGGCTGCGGGAAATCCACGCTGCTCAATATCATCGGTCTGCTGGACAATCCCACTGAAGGTGAATACCGGTTTATGGGCCAGAATGTAACCCATTGTAACGAAAGCCAGCTGGCGCATATCCGCAAGCACAATATCGGATTCATATTTCAGAACTTCAACCTGATCGACGAACTGACCGTCGAAGAGAATATCGAGCTTGCGCTGCTTTACCACGATATCAGCGGCAAAGAACGTAAACAGCGCGTCGCCGAAGTCATGGACAGGGTCGGCATCGCCCATCGCGCCCGGCATATGCCGGGGCAGTTGTCGGGCGGGCAGCAACAACGCGTGGCGGTGGCGCGGGCGGTGGTCGGCAACCAGGCTCTGATCCTGGCCGACGAACCGACCGGAAATCTGGACAGCGCCCATGGCCAGGAAGTCATGGAGATGTTGCGGGGCTTGAATGACGAGGGAACCACCATCGTAATGGTCACGCACTCCGCGGCTCATGCCGACTATGCACGCAGAACAATCAATTTATTCGACGGGCAGGTGGTCACCGAGAACCTGCGCGCGGTTTCCTGAAAACGGGGATTGAATCATGCTGTCCAGCTATATAAAAATCGCTCTCCGAAACCTGGCCAAGCACCGGCTGTACGCGTTTATCAATATCGCGGGCCTTGCCCTGGGACTTACCGTCTTTCTGTTCTGCTCCATTCTGATTGCGTACGAAACCGACCATGACAGCATGTTTTCCCAACGGGAGCGTATTTTTACCGTGGGCAGTGTCTTCGCTCCCAATGCCGGCGAGGCCGTCAAGGAGATTGACGGCATTCGAACAACCTACGCGCCCCTGTTCGATATGGAAATCGAAGACGCCCTGCAGGTGGCCCGCGCCATACATTTCAAACATCTGCTCACGATTGGAAACGACAGCTATTATGAAGGCATACGTTTTGCGGATGCCGGCTTTACGCGCATTTTTGATTTCGAATATATTCATGGCGACAATACCGCCATCGACGACCCTCGTGGCCTGATTATCACCGCATCCACCGCCGAAAAACTGTTCGGCCGCAAGAATGTGCTGGGCGAAGTCGTTACCGTGGACCACAAGTACGATATGCATATTGCGGCCGTCATCGAAGATGTGCCCGCCGACAGTCACTTTCATTCCACCACCTCTCCCACCCCCGGTTTTACCGTCATCGCTCCGTTCGCAGCGCTCGTCGCCATTAACGATTTCTTTAGAACGGAAGGAAATTGGGACTGGTACGCCGCGGGCATCAACCTGACGTATATTCTGTTGCCGGAAAACCGGAACCGCGACTGGCTGCAAACCCAGGTCGATTCCGTTTATGACAGGCATACACCCAAAAAGGAACGGGAATTTGTCAGCGCCTTGAAAGTCCGGCCCCTGGTCGGACACAATACCTGGGTCTGGGATGCGCTGGGCCTGCCCGTACTCGAATCGGTTCAACTGTTGGGCCTGCTGATCCTGCTCATTGCCTGTGTCAACTATACCAACCTGGCGACGGCGCAGAGTTTCGGCAGAACCCGCGAAGTGGGGCTGCGAAAAACCCTGGGCGCGGAACGACCGCAGCTGTTGTCACAGTTCCTGGTTGAAAGCCTGACAATCACCACCTTCGCCTTGATACTCGCCGTCGCCGGCATCGAGCTGCTGATACCGGTCTATAACGGCTGGACCGGCAAAGGTGTAGCTCTCGATTACATCGGCATCCTGCCGTGGCTGATGCTTACCGCTGTTACGGTGGGTTTGCTGGCCGGCGCTTACCCTGCTTACCTGATTTCCCGGCTCAGCCCCATCCACAGTTTGCGCAACACGCTGCTAAAAGGCCACAAGGGAAATTTCTTTCGGGGCTTCATGATAGCCGCACAGTTTTCAATCTCCATATTTATTCTGGCAATGGTTATGGTGATCTACTTCCAGAACCAGAAAATGAAAGAAACAGGAAACACCTTTCCCAAATCGCGGATCGTGATATTGGAGGAGGTCGGCAAAGAGCCAATCCGGGAGAGACATGAAACATTGCGCCATGAACTCGAGGCATTAGCGGAGGTTGAAGCGGTTACTTTCTCAAACTCCCTGCCCTATGACCAGGGCACCTGGGATCTCAGGGTGACGCCGGTACAAGGCGATGAAACGGCAAGTTTCATTATTGACATGATGTCTGTCGATCATCATTTCATGGATGCATACGGTATCGAATTGTTGGCGGGACGTTCGTTCAAGCATGATATCGCCAACGACGTGTTCCAGCAAGAAAGCGCGCAACTCAACGTTGTAATCAACCGGTTGGCCGCCGAAAAACTGGGATTCTTAACATCCGTTGAAGAAGCCGGCGGGGTCATTGGCAAGTCCTTCTACAGGGTGCCTGATGACGAACACCCGCAATTACGCCAATACACTGTCGTCGGCGTGATGGAGAATGTGAATTTCAACGGGTTCTTTAATGAAATGAAGCCCATGGTGTTTTTGATCAACCCGGATATCCATCTTTTCGCCTCGATCAAAACCAGCGGACGTAACCTCAACCGGACACTCGGCGAAATCGAAGCGGTTTGGAAACGGGTTATTCCGGACTACCCGGTTCAATACAAGTTCCTGGACGATATTTTCTCCACGATGCTGGGATTTTTTCAACGCATCAATGGCGTCCTGGCCGCCTTTGCCGGTGTCGCCCTGTCGCTGGCCCTGGTGGGCTTGTTCGGCCTGGCCGCCTTCATGGCGCAACGCCGCACCAGGGAAATCGGCATACGCAAAGTCATGGGCGCGAGCAGGAACCAGATTGTGCGCTTGCTGATCTGGCAATTCTCCCAGCCGGTCATCTGGTCCCTGTTGCTGGCCGTGCCACTGGCCTATCTGGCATCCAGGCTCTACCTGGATTTCTTCGCCAATCGTATCGGCTTTGTCGTTCCGGTAATATTGCTGGCATGCGTGACGGGAATTCTGACGGCTTGGGCGATCGTTGCTGTGCATGCCATTAATATTGCCAGAGCAACGCCTGTACACTCCTTGCGTTATGAATAACGGGCGCGGACAATGCCGGACAGCATGTCTCTGACTTGCGCCTGTTCGAAAATCTCCGCGGTGGTTTGGCTCAGTTTCCGCCGCCAATTGGGGTATTGGTCGGTGGTGCCCGGTACGTTAACCGGCTTGCGCATCAGAATCAGGTCCTCGGGCTGCACAACCATTAACGCGGCGTTGCTGGCGGCGAGTTGCACGTGCACGGCGGTCGACAACTCGTGGCTGATGCCGGGCGCGGCGGACGGATCCGTGCCCATGCCTTCCGGCAGGTTGCCCGCCTGTTGCAGCGCCTCCAGCATAACCTGCCTGTCGTAATCGCGACTGGCGTACTCGCTGTCGCGGATCTCGTCGGTTGGGAACAATTTCAGTTCGTCGCGCATTTCCAGGTCGATGCCTTCCCACCAACCCGCCAGCGTGGGCAGATCGTGGGTGGTGACTGTCGCCATCGCCCGATGCACGTAATCCCGCGGCGGCTTGAAACGGTTATTGTCGTCTTTCTCAAAATAGGCCACCTTGTAGGAATAGACATTCGCCTCCGGCAACGCGACGCGGATTTCATCCGGCACCGTGCCCAGGTCTTCGCCGATCACCAGGCAACGGTTACGCTGGCTTTCCAGTGCCAGGACACCGAGCAAATCGTGCAGGGGATAATAAACATAAGCACCGTTGGTGGCCTTGTCGCCCTTGGGCACCCACCATAGACGGAACAATCCCATGACATGATCGATCCGCAGGGCGCCGCAGTGCCGCATGTTGGAGCGAATGACTTTCACGAACGTCGAGTAACCGTTTTCGCGCAGACGATGCGGATTCAACGGCGGCAGTCCCCAATCCTGACCGTGCAACGCCAGGGGATCGGGCGGCGCACCCACGGTGGCCTCGAAGCTGTACGAGTTCTGTTCCGCCCAGGCTTCCGCGCCGCCGCCGTCGACGCCGACGGCCAGGTCGCGGTACAGACCGATCGGCATGCCGGCTTCTATCGCCGTCCGTTGCACGGCGGCCAGCTGTTGATCACTCAACCATTGCAGGTATTGGTAAAAACGGATTTCCTCGCCGTTATTGCGGATGAATATCCGCACCTGGTCTCGATCGGGATGTTTGTACGAATCCGGCCAGCGACGCCAGGTACCGGCCTGCCAGTCCTGCGCAAAAAAGCGGCCGTAAATGGCGTCGTATGCCGCCTGTTCCACCAGGTCTTCGCCTTGTTCGTCGAGAAACGCCTGGAAGGATTTTGCCCGTGGCGTGGAAGCGCCCATGTGCTTTGCAATGAAGCCTTTATACAGCAACCTCAAGACTTCCAGCTTTAACGCGGCCACCGCAGGATAGTCGACCAGTTCGCTCCCGCGCTGCGTTGCCAGACGCGATTGAAACTCGTCGCTGTTGACCAACGCCTGCGGTTCGTCGTGCTCGTAATAATCCTGCACGGCGGTGATATCGAGATAAATGTAATTCAAAAACAGTCGGCTCGAAGGACTGTAGGGACTCACATGGTGGGGGTTGGCCGGAAACAAAGCGTGCAAAGGATTCAGGCCCACGAACGCAGCCCCCTGCTTGCCCGCGAGCGTCACCAGTTCCTCAAGATCGGTAAAGTCGCCGATTCCCCAGTTACGTGCCGAGCGCAGCGTGTAAAGCTGAACGCTCAGCCCCCATAACCGGCGACCCTCGTCCAACACCTGCGGCTGATAACACGCCAGCGGTGCAACGATCAGATTGCAGGAAGCAGGCCCGCTGTTTTCCAGCGTAACCGCCAGTTGATGGTAGCCGTGCACCAGGCTGAAAGGAAAATGCAGACGATAGCGCAGAATTCTATGTCCGTCGACGATACGTTCGGCAATATATTCCTGTTCCTGGGGCAGAAACGTCTTTTCCAATATGCCCCCGTCTTCATAATGCAATCGCCAGTCAGCCGGACGGCCGATCAGCTCCTCCGGCACGTTAATATCGACACTACGCACCGATTCCCCCCTGATCACCAGCGTGGGCGGCAGCAGTAATCGCCAACCTTCGGTTTCCAGGTTGTGAATGAGCGCCTCGGCCTGATGGTTGCCCTCTATGCGCGTGTTACCCAAGGCTTCGACCAGCCTGCGCCTGACAGCCGGGCCAATGACATGATGGCGGCCCTTGTAATCGTAAAACTCGCCGTCTATGCCCAACAGTTCGCACAGGCGAACCAACAAGCCTTCGTCAATCTCCGTGTTGTTCATCTCGTGAAACTTCCTTCATAAGCACAAAGGAACGCGCCTGGCACACATAGTTGGCGCCCTCCACTTTCTCGTTCCGGTCGACCGGCCAATACTGTGTATCGAACATCAACATCCAACAGCCGTCTTCCGGCGGCGTGGGTAAAACGCATTCCACGGGATGGTCGGCCGAATTCAACAACAAAATGAAGTGTTGCGGTTCGCCCGCGACTTTAAGATCGGGATCGGCGGTCAACAGAATAGTGATGCAACGGGCGTAGTGGCTTTGCCAGTCCTTGCTGGCCATGGGCAACCCGTCCGGCCGCAGCCATTCGACATCCCGGTAACCCAATTGAACGTTCAACCTGCCCTTGAGAAATTTTTGCGTGCGGAACACCGGATGCTGCTTGCGCAGATCGATCAGCAAGCGGACAAACTCAAGCAAGTCGCGGGCATCGCTGTCCAATGTCCAATCGACCCAGTTCAACTCGTTGTCCTGGCAGTAGGCGTTGTTGTTGCCCTGTTGCGTCCGGTTGATTTCGTCGCCGGCCAGCATCATGGGCACCCCATGCGACAGCAACAAGGTCGCCAGCATGTTCCGTTGCTGTCGCGCGCGGATCGTGTTGATCGCCGGATCGTCCGTCGCCCCCTCGGCGCCGTAATTGAAACTTAAATTGTGATTGTGCCCGTCACGGTTGCCTTCACCGTTGTCTTCGTTGTGTTTTTCGTTATAAGAAACCGTGTCGCGCAACGTGAAACCGTCGTGAGCGGAAATGAAATTGACCGAGGCATCGGGCCGGCGGCGGTTGTGCGAGAACATGTCCGCCGAGCCGGAAAAACGCCGCGCCAGCTCCGGCAACATGCTGTCATCGCCGCGCCAGTATCCCCGCACCGTGTCACGATACCGGTCGTTCCATTCCGACCAACCTTTCGGAAACTGGCCCAGCCGGTAGCCCCCATAACCCAGGTCCCAGGGCTCGGCAATCATCTTCACCCGGGACAGCACCGGGTCTGCCTTGATTCTCTGAAAGAACTTGCCGTTGTACGCAAACTCGCCGTTTTCCCGCGCCACGGTGGTCGCCAGGTCGAAACGGAAACCGTCCACGTGCATGTCAGTCACCCAATAACGCAGGCAATCCAGCACCAGCTCCAGTACTTGCGGATGCTCGACCTGAATGCTGTTGCCGCAACCGGTGGTGTCGCAATAGCGTGCGGCGTTTTCCGGGTCCGGGCGATAGTAGACGGCATTGTCGATGCCGCGAAACATCACAGTCGGGCCGAGTTCGTTGCCCTCGCCGGTATGGTTGAACACGACATCGAGAATGACTTCCAACCCGGCCTTGTGCAGCGCCTTCACCATCGTTTTGAATTCGGTCACCGGATCGTTGAGGGCGAAACGGGCATCGGGCGCGAACAACGCAATCGGATCGTAACCCCAGTAATTAGTAAGTCCCAGTTCAAACAGGCGCTGATCCGTCAACGCTGTCGCCACCGGCAACAACTCCACCGCGGTCACGCCCAGCCGTTGCAGATACTCGATCACCGCCGGCGCGGCCAGACCCAGGTACGTGCCTTGGACTTCGGGGGGCACGTCGGGATGGCGCTTGGTAAATCCTTTCACATGCAGTTCATAAATAATGGAATCGCCCATCGGCACGGCCGGCGTCTTGTCATCCTCCCAATCGAAACCCCGGTCTATAACCACCGACTTTGGCACCCATGGTGCGCTGTCTTGGGAGTTTTGAACGTAACCTGTCGCTGTGCCTTCGCCGATCTGATAACCGTAAACCTGCGGCTGCCATTGCACTGTGCCACTGACCCTGTATGCGTACGGATCGAGCAATAACTTGGCGGCATTAAAACGATAACCTTCGTGCGGCAGATACGGTCCCGATACACGGTAGCCGTAATGCTGTCCCGGCTCCGCGCCGGGCACGTAAACCCGCCAGACCTTGTCATGGCCGGCTTCCAGCGGGATACGGGAAGTCTCTTCGCCGTTGGTGTTATACAGACATAACTCCACACCTTCCGCGTGCAATGAGTACAGGGAAAAATCAACGCCCTGCCCGTTCCAGACGGCGCCTTGTACTTTTGCGGCAAGATGATGGGCTTTTCGCGGCGACATCATAGGCGTCAAGCCGCTCCGGCCGATTGCTGTAACGGCTGATGCAAATGGCTTTGTCCGCTGTCGATCAGGATATGCTCAAGCGCCTGGTTGATGGCGGACGCCACCGCGTGCGGAGGACTGCGATAGAACGCCTCCCAGGCCAGCACGCTGTCCTCGTTGAACACCTTTTCGTCGTCCGGGTGGCGCTTCAGCCATTCCAGCCGCAAAGCATGGTCGACAATCATGTCCAGCACCAGGTGGTCGTTGAACCGCAAATCGGGGTTCACTTCCACGAACGCCGAAATGGACATGATCGCCTCCACCGTCAGATAGCGGTATTCGGGCGCGTAAATTTCGTTCAACATGCCGTCGATCATCAGCGCGAAACTGCGCTCCCCGCGCGTCATTGCGCCCTGCACGTAATGGGAATCCAGGCGGCTGCGCGTGTTGTAACGGTCGCCGATCACCACGCCGGGGCAACGCTCCAGTAAATCCCAAAGCCGCTGGTAAAACTGCTTCGGCAGGCTCAGGATCACACCGCATTGCTTGCGCCATTCCCACCAGTCGATCACTTCGCCCGGCTCTCCCGGATTGTCGCTCTCGGAAAAATTGACGAAGGTCAGGCTGCTGTTGGGTTTGACGTAGTGCAGCGCCTCCAACTTGTTCAGTTCCTTGACCGTACTCTGGTACTCGCTCAAAATCTTTTCCAGGCGCTCCTGTATTTCAAACGGGCTCAACGCCGAAAACATCCCGAACGCCTTGTCCTCTCCCAAATTCAACTCAGCGGCGTACTCACTGATGCACAGCAACAGCAAATGGCCGGTGCGAATCGTAATGATTCCGTCGAACAACTGCGGCTTCGACTTGATCAGCAAACCGATCAGGTACAACACTTCCTGATTCATCTGCACTTCGCGCACGTCGTTTTCGCAAAATTGTTTAATGTTGTTGTAAATTTCCTTGCTGGTCAGAATCTCGCTGATCGTTATCGAGGAATTGTGATTGCGCCCGACGGTTACCTGTTTCTGCCGGATGACGATTTCCTGTACGGCCACGTCGAGCCGGTCGTAATACTTGTCCAGCAATCCCGCCGCCAGGCGGATCACCGCCCACAGCCGCAACTCGCAGGCGGTCGCATACACGTCTTCGAGCAGCCGCTTGATGATAACCGGCTGCCCGCTGTTCCTGCCCAGGCCGGTGTCGAATTCCAACCCGTGCCGATCCACCAGCAGTTTCAGAATGTCGATCTGCTCGTAAAGATTCCCCGACTCGACCAGTCGCCGGATAAACACGCCGGAATCTTCCGCGGGCTGCAAGAGAACTTCGCGGCCGTGATCGATCGGCTGCTGCAGCGCGTCGCGGCTGATCGTAAGGTATTTGCCGGGCGAC
>DASVCP010000143.1:0-2799 GCA_036381555.1 Gammaproteobacteria bacterium | reverse complement strand
TCCCCTTTTGTTTTTTATGGAGCCCCAATAAGAATGTCAGTGCATAGTTTCATTGCAAATGACATGGGACTTGGAAAGTCAGAATGAAAGAATAAGAGTATTGAAGTATTTGGAAATCACCACTTCATACTCCAGTACTTTAATACTTATATTCTTGTTTCCTGCCTTCGCAGTGAATAGGCAAAAATTTGGGATTTTTTGATGCCGGAACAAATTGAATCGATATTGCACGAGGCGAAAGCGGAAGTTGGAGCAGCCGCTGATCTGGCCGCACTCGACGCCGTGCGTGTGCGTTACCTGGGCAAGAAAGGCCTGGTTACCGAACAGCTGAAACAGTTGGGCGGGTTGCCGCCCGAACAGCGGAAAACGGCCGGGCAACAGATCAACCGGCTCAAGCAAAGCGTGACCGAGTTGTTGGAAACCCGCAAGGTCGCCCTGGAACAGGCGGAGGCCGGCGCCAGGCTTGCCGCCGGCACGCTGGACGTAACGTTGCCGGGCAGGCATGGGCAAGCCGGCGGTTTGCATCCGGTTACCCGAACGCTGAGAAGAATCGAAAGACTTTTGGCGCAACTCGGTTTTAGCGTGGAGGAAGGGCCGGAAATCGAGGACGAGTATCACAACTTCGAGGCGCTCAATATCCCCGAGCAGCATCCGGCGCGCGCGATGCACGACACATTCTATTTCGAAGGCGGCCTGCTGTTACGTACTCACACGTCGCCGGTGCAAATCCGCGTCATGGAGCAGAGAGAACCGCCGTTTAGGATTATTGCACCCGGTCGGGTTTATCGCTGTGACTCCGACCTGACGCATACCCCCATGTTCCATCAAGTGGAAGGCTTGCTGGTGGACCGGGATGTCAGTTTCGCCGATTTGATGGGTACTCTCGACGTGTTTTTGAAGGCGTTCTTTGAGCGTGACGACCTGAAGACCCGTTATCGTCCTTCGTATTTTCCTTTTACCGAACCCTCTGCAGAAGTCGATGTGCAATGCGTGGAGTGTTCGGGCGGCGGATGCCGGGTCTGCGGGCAGACCGGCTGGTTGGAAGTGTTGGGCAGCGGCATGGTGCACCCGGAGGTGTTCCGCTACTGCAACATCGACAGTGAAAAATACACCGGCTATGCCTTCGGCATGGGCGTCGAGCGTCTGGCAATGCTGCGCTATGGCGTCAACGATCTGCGATTGTTCTTCGAGAACGATCTGCGGTTTTTGAAACAGTTCGCATGAGCTTTCGGATATCAAACTGCTATGGAGACGTGGAAAACGTCGAGGCATATGTATAGCGGCATAGGAGAATACAAGCATTAAAGTATTCGGCGCGCGGTTGTTGCTATATTCCAAATACTTCAATGCTTCAATTTTTCATTCCGGCTTCTCCATTGCCGCTGTAAAAATAAATACAAAGTGACTAAGAGCCTGATTGTATGAAATTTAGCGAAAACTGGTTGCGGGAACTGATCGATTTACCCGTGCCGACCGAAAAACTGTTGGAGCAGCTCAACCTGCTGGGTCTGGAAGTCGACGCGGTGGAACCGGTTGCGCCGATGTTTTCGGATGTGGTGGTCGCCGAGATCGTCAGCGTGGCGGCGCACCCGGAAGCGGATCGTCTGCGCGTTTGCCAGGTCAATGCCGGCCGGGGATCGCCTCTGCAGATCGTCTGCGGGGCGCCGAATGCCGCCGCAGGATTGAAAGTGCCCCTGGCGCTCGCGGGAGCCAGGTTGCCCAATGACATGATAATCAGGAAGAGCAAGTTGCGCGGCGTCGAGTCGTTCGGCATGCTGTGTTCCGAGGCCGAACTGGGCCTGCTGGAGAAAGCCGACGGCCTGATGGCATTGCCGCCCGATGCACCCGTGGGTCAGGACATGCGTCAGTATCTCCAACTCGACGACATTGCTGTTGAAATTGATTTGACCCCCAATCGCGGCGATTGCCTGAGCCTGCGCGGTGTCGCACGCGAACTGGCCGTTGCGAACGGCAAAGCATATATTCCCGCGTCAATCGCTCCGGTTGTTGCGACTATCAAGGATACTTTCCCGGTCCGTATCGAAGCCGCCGATGCCTGCCCGCGCTATGCCGGCAGAGTGATACGCGGAATCAACGCCGAAGCGACGACGCCACCTTGGATGGTGGAGAAATTGCGCCGCAGCGGGCTGCGTACTATCAGTCCGGCCGTCGACATCACCAACTATGTGATGCTGGAACTGGGTCAGCCCATGCATGCATTCGACTTGAAACGGCTCAAGAACGGTATACGGGTCAGGCGCGCGCAAAAGGGCGAACGCCTGCATTTACTGGATGGCAGCAATATTGATGTGCAGCCCGGTACGCTGGTTATCGCCGATGCAAAGGGACCCTGTGCGCTGGCGGGGATTATGGGCGGAGAGCTGTCGGCGGTTTCAGCGGATACCCGCGATATTTTTCTCGAAAGCGCCTTTTTTGCCCCCGCAGCGATTATCGGCTGGCCGAGGCGTTACGGATTGCACACGGATTCCTCGCACCGTTTTGAGCGCGGCGTCGATCCGTCCTTGCAACGCGAGGCGCTGGAGCGCGCGACACAGTTGTTGCTGGAGATCGTCGGCGGCAAAGCCGGCCCCGTTATCGATTGTCAATCGGAAGAGCATTTCCCCGTTAAAGCCGCGGTCGCGCTAAGGCGGAACCGCATCGAGCAGCTGCTGGGAAGCCGTTTTGACGATAAGACGGTGGAAACCATTCTGAAAGGATTGGGCGTCGGCGTGGAACCGGTTGCCGACGGTTGGCGGCTGACGCCTCCCAGCCACCGTTTCGATCTGAATATTGAAGTCG
>DASVCP010000142.1:0-18667 GCA_036381555.1 Gammaproteobacteria bacterium | reverse complement strand
CGGTGGATGCATGCAGGCCGAAGGTATGCCGGTAATAGCGGGTCATGTAATAGGCAAACGTTTTTGCGATCGCATAGGGACTTTGCGGGTTGAACGGGGTTTCCTCGTTCTGTGTCTCGCTTTCGGACAGACCGAACATATTCGAGGTGCAGGGCTGAAAATAGCGTATCGCCGGGTCTACCTGTTTGATGATTTCCAGTATGCGGGCCACCGCCGTCGCCGTGATGTCCGACGAGTAACCGACCATGTCGAAACTCCAGCGCACATGATCCTGGTCGGCCTCGTTGTATATTTCCGCCGGCCTCACTTCGGAAATAATCCGGTAAATCGACGTGGCGTCCGCCAGGTCGCCGCGATGCAGGAAAAAGCGCTTGTTGAACAGCTGCCTGTCTTCCATCAGGTGCAGTATGTTGCGGGTATTGCCGGTGGCGGACTTGCGGATCATGCCGTGCACTTCGTAACCTTTCTCCAGCAGGATGTCCGCGAGATAGCTGCCGTCCTGCCCGGTTACTCCGAAAATAAGCGCTTTTTTCATGGTCGATTACCTGATTGAAAGTTTTGAGATAGGTTCCAGCCTGGTTTTATTTCCACGACACCAGTACCACGCCCGCCGCGACCAGCAGTGTGCCGGCGAGTTTCACCGCGGTGAACGGCTCGCGGAACAGCATGACGCCGGCGATCAGCACCAGTATATAGGTGACGCTGGCCAGGGGCACCGCATACGAGAGGTCGGTTTTCGCCAACGCGAACAGCCACAGTATCGCGCCTACGCCGAACAGAAAAAACCCTAACAGGATGCTGGGCGCGGTGCCCATCCGCCACAGCAGTCCCGGCAGCGCCGGCAGTGAGAACTCGATATTCGCGAACTTGTCGGCGCCGTATTTGAATGCGACCTGTCCGATTGCGGTCAGGAAGCATGAAAGCAGGATAAGGATAATATTACTACTCATTGTGTGCCCTTCTTTATCGGGTTGAGGTTGTATCTTTCGGCCGTGCGATACTCTGATGGGTTGTACCGATCATGGCGGTGTTGTTTTGGGGCAGGCTGAAACGCACCCGGTCGCTGTTGACCCCAAGCGTCCTTCGTTCCCGCCACTGTTGCTTGTCTATGTAGTTGTAGTTGATCGCAAAACCGCCGCCGTCGCGAGTCGGGTTGGGCCAGTAGTCGACGATCACTTCCATTGTATGCGCTCCAGGAGCGAGGTGGGCGCTGACGTTGTTTTCCAGAAAATAATCCAGAGATCCGTTCGGCGACCACGGTCTGCCGTCGATCAGTATGCGGTACGGCCAGCTGCTGCAGATATCGAACCACAGGCTCAAAGGCTGGGGGCCTGTCACGGTAAAGTTGGTCCGCAGCTTTATTTGAGCGCGTTGCTCGATCGGGGCATGCTTGAGACTGGCGTGTGTCAGCATGCCCGTTCGGTCAAACGGAAACATGACATCGCCGATTGTATACTCCGCGAGTGCCTGTCCGGCCGGCGATGCCGGTTGCGGTGTCACGCTCATATGCACGGTCGGCGGGTAATCCGGTTCGAGCAGCGCCGGCGCGGCGACGGCCACGCCCGTGCCGACAGCGATGATCGCTGCAAACGGCGCCAGTGTCTTTTTCCACCGTTGCCAGTCCAGGTAAAAAAACTCCACCAGCTTGAAGAACAGCAGGTAGAACACGAATATCAGCGAATAGGTATAGCGGGGTTCGCCGGTAAAGATAAAACTGACCACCAGCGTCAGCGCGACTGTACTGATCAACAGCGTGAACAGCGGCTTGTGCGTGCCCAACCCGCGCCAGCACCAGAAGTAGAGGATCAGCGCCAGGAACATGCCGAATTTGAACCAGTCCCAAACCGGCCTGAAAAACGTGAATCCCGGCGCCGCTTCCATGCTGGGCAGCATGTCGGCGAAAAACAGGTTGCGTACGTGGCCGAAGTTTTGCAGCAGCCGCGCGGGTTCGTGCCTGATGTATTTCAAGCCTTCGGAGAAGAAATAACCCTGCTCATAGAACGGGACATTGAAATAAAACCTGCCGTTTTCCGGTTTCCAGGAAAATGCCGGCGCGATCACGAAGAAGTGCCAGCCGTCATAATTGACGTCGACCCGGTGGGGGCGTGCGACCGCGATGAAGAAATCCAGGCCGCCGTTTGCCGACAGGCCGAAAACCTTGCCCTTCGAAATGCGCGAGACTTCCGCGCTGGCCAGCAATACCATGCCGAAGAAGACGGCGGAAAATGCCGCCGCACGGCCGATGAATTTCCAATTCAGCCCGTATTGCACCAGGTAATACAGGACAAACGCCAGGCCGTAAGGCCCGAGGGACGGTCGTACGATGGTCGCCAGCGCGAACAGCATGGCGCCCGCGATGAGCGCTCGCCAGCCGGACCCCAGTGCGAAGATCGCTACAGCGATCACCATCAGCGGTGCGCCGAGATTTTCGGACAGGAGAAACGCATTGAAATACAGCGCCGGAAATCCGAAGGCATACAGCAGTACGGCGATCAGTACGAATAGGGGCCGGTCGAACCACGATACCGCCAGCCGGTGGAATGCATAGACCGACGCCGCATACACGGCCATGTTCATAAACAGCACGGTTTCCAGGCGTATCAGGCTGGACAGTCCCAGCCATTGCAGCACCCGGAACAGCTCGGCGAGGAAAATATGGTAAAGCGGCGGCCAGGCGACGAACTGGGCTTCTTCGTACTGCCCGATGTCCACTTCCAGGCGGGTCATCGCCGATGTCCAGAATTTCTTCATGTCGCTGAACAGAAATTCCGGGTAGGGCGTGACGACGAAAACATAAAAGGCGATCGTCGCCAGCGACGCAAGCGCAACGAACACGCCGAATTGACGGGTTTGAACGAATGCCCAGAATCGAGACAACTCGGCTTCGCCGGGCAACAAAGCCGCTTCTTTAATAGTGGTCATTTTGTACGCCCCTCAACGCACAATGCCCCTGCCAACGGGGCACAAAGGGGGGAATACACCACATCTTCGGCGATTTGGCAATCAATTTTGCACCGAAGGCCCGGTGGGATGCGGCATTTCGGACCCGCATGCCCGAGCCGCGCCCCGCTTCCGAATCACCAGGCCGTGCCATTTTCGGCGGCGCTTGCCGGGTACGGCGTGAGTATCGGCCGTGCGGTGGCGACATTTCGACAGGTGGTGTTGAGAGTGTCAACGATCTGGACCGGATATAAGCGAGCGATGGGCAAAAAACCTTGTTGGCAAGCGGTATTCGCAGTTGGCAGGGTTCCTGCATTGCCGTTTGTAGCCGTTGTTTCAGCGCCCGGCAGTTGGTTAACGAAAAGAATAATGCCCGGATTCGCTGGCGTGGAACAACAAAGGCAATAAAACGGTAGGACGACGTTGAGAAAAACGGCCCGGCAATCAAAGCCGGGCTGTTTTGTTTTTAAAAGCCTTTACCACGGAGACACGGAGGAAAAGAGAGGCACGGAGGAATAAAATAACGAGTTTAAGAAACTCTTATATTATCGCCACTCTCTTACCAATTTAATCTGACAATCCAGATTTAAGTTACTGAAGAATGCATGCAGGAACAGCATGCATTCGAATTCTTCCCAGATTCGTAAGAAATCTTAAAAATTAATAAATTTCTTAATCTTTTCTCCGTGCCTCTCTTTTCCTCCGTGTCTCCGTGGTAGTCTTTATTTTATTCAAGGCCGTTTTGTTTGATGACGTCGGCGTACCAGCGGGCGGAGTTTTTCGGGGTGCGTTTGCCGGTGGCGAAGTCGACGTGGTGCAGGCCGAAGCGTTTGCTGTAGCCCATTTCCCATTCGAAGTTGTCCATGTACGACCAGACGAAATAGCCGCGCAGGTCGACGCCTTCGGCGATCGCCTGGTGGCATTGGCCGATGTAGCCGTTTAAATAGGCGATGCGGCGGTCGTCGTTGACGGCGACGTTGACATCGTCCTCGCCCGGCAGCGCGCAGCCGTTCTCGGTCAGGTAGATCGGCGGACTGTCATATCGTTCGGCGATCCACTGCAACAGCTTGCGGCATCCCCAGGGCACGATATTCCAGCCCATGTCGGTTTTTTCCCACTCGGGGCTGTCGGTCAGCGTGACCTTCTGATCTTCCGCCAGCCCGGCGTTGCAGAATACCGCATCCAGCGTCAGCGGTTTGCCGTCCCATTCGGTCGCCAGCATGGTGGTGTAATGGTTCAGACCGAAAAAGTCGGATGAGCCTGTAAGCAGCTCGCGCTCCTGCTCCGTGAACGACGGTAATCGCTTGCCGACATAGGCGCGCATCGACTCGGGGTAGTCGCCGCGATAAATCGGATCGGCGAACCAGCCGAGGAAAAATTCCAGCGCCCGCTGCGCGGCGGCCTTGTCCTGCTCGCTGCCGGTTTTCGGTTCGCGCCAGTCGCAGTTGTTGCTGAGGCCGATGACACCTTTCTGTGTCGCCTGGAACTTGCGGCGGTAAACGTCGACCATTTTGCCGTGCGACCGCAACAGGTTGTGCGCTGAAATATAGGCTTCGTCATGGTTGAGGCGCCCGGGTGCCTTGGTGCCGTGGCCGTGCCCCAGTACCGAACTGCACCAGGGTTCGTTCAATGTGATCCAGTGTTTCACGCGGTCGCCGAAGCGTTCAAAGCAAAGTTCGGCATAGTCGGCAAAATGATCGGCGATCTCCGGGTTGATCAGACCGTAACACTCGAATTGCAGCGCCAGCGGCAGATCCCAGTGGAACAGCGTCACCCAGGGTGTGATGCCGTTGTCGAGCAGGCAGTCGATCAACCGGTTATAAAACGCAACGCCGGCTTCGTTGATCTCACCGCGCCCTTGCGGCAACAGACGCGACCAGGAGAACGAAAGGCGGTAGGCGGTCAGGCCCATCGCTTTCATGCCGGCCACGTCTTCCTCGAAGCGGTGGTAGTGATCGCAGGCGATATCGCCGGTATGGTTCGAGAAAACCTTGCCGGGGATGTGACTGAAGGAATCCCAGATGCTCGGCCCGCGGCCGTCTTCGCGCCAGGCGCCTTCAATCTGGTAAGCGGAGGTGGAAACACCCCAAACGAACTGATCGGGAAATTTTTTCATGGCGCGCATTGTATACAGCAACGCGTGCGTTGGCCAATGCCGTTTATTCGTTAATTATTAAAAAAATTAACCACGGAGAACACAGAGTCATAAAAGCTTTAAAAGCAATACAGGGTTTATTGTCAAAAATATCATTGAATAACCATATCAAAACTTTAGCAGGATATTGTATGGCTGAAAATTTTTAATTTCTCAGTGTCCTCTGTGTTCACAGAAAACTGTTCCCTCCGTTTTCTGCACTTCTGACCTCCATGGACGGAGGAAATGCAGATTTTGTCTGGAACAAAATCTGCTGACCTCCATGGACGGAGGAAATGCAGATTTTGTCTGGAACAAAATCTGCCGCCATCCCTGGCGGTCGTCCGTGGTTAATTTTTATTCCTTATTGAGGTGAGGTTTGTTATCGAATCACCCGTCGGCGCGCCGGCGGCCAGCCAGTGGTGCAATGCGGCGGTGGGCAGGCCGAAGTGTTCGAGGCCGGGAATGATGAGTTGACGGATCGCGTTCAGCAACGCCTGTTCGACGATGTTCCCGGGCGGTGCGCCGTGCGCGTTTAACAGGCGTTCGTCGGAATAGCTTCGCGGCGAGTCCCGCCACATCTTAAGGTTGGCCTGGACCAGCGCGGGCAGCCACGGCGCCAGTTGGTCGCGTTCGCTGGCTGTCAGCCCGGCCAGGTGCGCCCAGCCGAGGCGCGCGTGGTCGATTTCGTCGGAGAAAAGTGCCCGCAGCGCGGCGCGTGCGAGCCTGGCGCTGGCATACCGCAGACTGACTTCGAGAAACGCGCTGGCGAACGTTTCGTTCATGGCGCAATGTCCCAGAATATGCAGCGTGTGTCGCAGCCGGGGCGGGGCGCCCGGATGTTCGGGCACCGTCAGGTTCAGACGTGCCGGCGGATCGAGTTCCTGACCGGCATAGCGCGAAGCCACGCGGCGCGACAGTTCGGCGTGGCGATATTCGTCGTCGACGGCGCGTGCCGCCAGCGCGATTAATTCCTGTAGGCCGCCCAGCTCTGTAAGTGCATCCCGAATTACTTCGAAAGCATCGGCCACCCGCCGCTCGCTGGCGGCGCGGCCCAGCCAGATGCGGGCCAGTTCATCGCGTTGGCTGTTCGACAGGCGATCGATAGCGGCGTCGTTCCAGGGCAGGGGGCGATTGGTCAGGCGGCCGTTCCAGCGGCCGTTGCCTGAATAAAAGGAGTAGCCGGACTGACGGTTCATAAGTTATTTCGTTGGCGGCCAGCCGCAGCTGCCGTCGGGCTGTATGCAGACGGTGTTGCAGCTGTCGCCGTGGACGAAACAGGGATCCAGACATTCACCGCTGGCCAGCGGCCGGCAATGCTCGTTGCATTCACCGTCGGGCAGTCGGCAACGGTCCGCCGGGTCGGGATCTTTGCGCGCCGGTTTGTTCTGGATGCTCGCGGTTGTCTGCGTGTCGGATTGTTTTGACGGACTGCATCCTGTTGTGGCGGCACCCATGGCGGCGCCGCAGATCACAATCACGTGGAATAGCCGGCTGCTCATGATGTATTCCTTCTTAAATTTAAGTGGAGGTTCCCGCGAAAAAATTTCACGGGAACCTCCAAGGAGGTTGATCGTTTGATCAACCGTTGCCGGTTACCACACCGAGAACGACGCCCAGGGCTCGTCGCCCGCGGTGGTCTGGATGCAGTAGCCGTGACTGCGCTGCGGAGGCAGCGGTTGCGGCCAGTTGCCGCCGTCGCAGGTTTGCGTTTCGCCGTTGACGGTCAGCTCGCGACCGCCGGTGAAGTTGCTGCACGTGCCGGACATCAGCATCGAGTGCGTTTCGAAGCAGGTCGCGCCCGTGCCCAAGGCGCCGGACTGGAAGTCGCTGCCGTCGGCGACGCTGAATTCGACCGGGTTGTTGCACAGACCCGAACAGGGGCTGGCATGGTCGTGGTCGCAAACCGCCAGACATTCTCTGAGTTCTTCCGCGCAGACCGTTTCATCGCCGGCGTGGCCGATATCGTGGCAGGCGGCCGCCAGCGGCTCGGTGCCGTCATGGCAGAGCTGGGCCAGTTGTCCGCAGGCGTTCATGGGGATGGTTTCCCACAACAACGGTTGTGTGGGCGGAGTCTGTCCCGGTTGCGCCTGGTGG
This sequence comes from Gammaproteobacteria bacterium, assembly GCA_036381555.1. Classification (GTDB taxonomy): domain Bacteria; phylum Pseudomonadota; class Gammaproteobacteria; order HTCC5015; family HTCC5015; genus DASVCP01. The sequence continues at coordinate 11,496 of DASVCP010000142.1, read as the reverse complement.
ACCAGCAGCGCTCTGAACAACTGTCCCTGGTGCAGCACCCGGTCGCCGACGGCGTAGATGATCTGCGGTTCCCAGGTGCCGTCGTTGTTGTTGACGCGTTCCCACAGGTCGAAGCGCGTGTTCGGCGGTTCGGCGGCCTGTGAGGTATGGTCGACGCGCACCCGGTAGTTGATGTCCTGGTGGGCGATGACCGTGTCGCGTTCGTAGTTCACGCCCGCCGCCCAGGCGTTTACCAGCGGCAGCTTGCGCATCATGTCGTTGTCTTCATGGCCGAGCACGTGGCAATGCCACACGTACCAATCGTCGGTGGTCGGGTGTACCGGGTCGATGGGGAACTGGTTGACGCCCGGCGTGGCGCCGCCGGTCGGAAGTTCCTGCGGCGCCCAACGCGCGACCAGGCGCATAACCTCGCCGCCGTTCGCCCGCAGTGTATCCTTCCAGCCCGTTTCGTACGGTGTCGGCGGAATCGGATCGCCGATCAGGAACGGTTCGGGGTCGACCACGATCGGCCGCGTCACCGGCCGGTGACCGTTGAGCAGATCCCACTGATGCAGATACGCCGCCGAGTCGATTTCCTGGCGGTTCAACAACTGGAACTCGATCAGGTGCAGATGAATCTGGTGGGGACCTCCGCCGATGTTGACGATATCCCACTGCTCGGTCGAGCCGACCAGCGGAAACTCGGTGGTGGGAACGGTGAACTCCAGGCCGTCCACCGAACGCTGGGCGTTGCCGTTGGCGTCGACATGATTGTGCATGGTCTTGATCCGTCGCGGCGCGTCGGGAATGAGCGCGGGCCGTTCGGGAAACAGTTCGGGATCCAGCGCCGGCGGCGGCACCGGTTGGGTGTCGAGCACGGTGAAACGCATGATGACATTGGTCGGTTCGCCGGGATCGTCGTTGGCGTTGCGCATGATGATCTGCGTGTCCGGCGCGAACTGGGAGAAGTCGACCAGTATGTCGGCGCGTTCGGTCACGGCGAACGCCACGTTCTGCACCACCTGCGGAGCCGGCAGATAGCCGCCGTCCGAACCGATAATGGTGAACGGCACCAGTGTGCCGTTGTTGTCGAGCGTGACGTCGAACTGCGTGCCGTTGCCGGCCGCCAGCATGCGGAAGCGGTACTGGCGGCGCTCGACATTCAGGTTGGGCCAGACCTTGCCGTTTACCAGGTTGGTGTTCGCGCCGTCGCCCGCTACCCAGTAAGGATTGTCGGGGTTGGTGCCTTCGCGGGGGAAATTCAATTCACCGTCGGTAAAGAAGGCGCGATCGAATAATGTCAGCGGAATTTCATACTGGCCGCTGGGCAAAGGCGAACCCGGTTGGTCCAGCGGATTGTTCGGATCGCGGATGATATACGCCGCGCCCACCAATCCCGCATAGACGTTCAATCGCGTCATGCCCATGGCGTGATCATGATAGAACAGCGCCGTCGAAGGCTGATCGTTCGGCTTCAGGTAGTCGCGGGTAAAGAAGTTCGGACCGCGATGTTCGTAGGCCGTGAACCATTGTTCGGCCACGCCGTCCATCTCGGTGTTGATCACCAGGCCGTGATTATGGGTGACGTGCGGCACCGGAAATTGCGCGTTGGCGTAGCCGGGCGGGAACGGCAGAAACGGCGGCAGTGGCCGCTCGATCGCTTGCGGATTGGCCCAATGCAATGTCGGGTCCACGGCGAAGAAGTGCGGTTGATGAATTTCATTGCGCCAGCGCACCAGGCTCGGGATGTGCCGCGTATTGTCGAACACCGGGCCGGGCACCGTACGCGCAAACTCGCTGGCGGTTGAACCGGGAATTTTGACCTGGCCCCCGTAAGCCAGCACGGTGGTCATGGGAAAGCCGGGCGGCAGCATTTGCAATCGTGTCTGCGCCACACTGACCGTGTATTCATGCCGGATGACATTTCCCGAACCGTCCTGAATCACCGTGGGTGCGAACACACGCGGGATCGACAGTTCGTGCGCGAACATCGGGATCAGCGCGGGGTCCAGGGGTTCCTGGTCAGGCGTAGGCCCTGGGCTCTGAGCCAACGTTCTGTTGGTTCCGTCGTAAACCGCCAACGCGGTTACGAGCACGAGGGAGACAGCCGCGGCTCCCCATAAACGTTTATACTCCTTCATAGTTTCTTCTCCTCGCGATGCGGCATGAGCTGCATTCACCGGAACCGGATCCGCGTAATGCGCGGGAAGCAAATCCGGAGAATTCATCGTTCCGTCACGTGTGCCTGCTCTGATACTGTCAATTCATGTTGACGCGAATTTTATCGCCGGCGTCGCATGTTCGGACGATGTTTTGTCTCAACACCGTACTCACGTTGCTTGAGTTTTCGGATTCAGCTTAATTTTCGGCAAAAGGGTTTGAGCGACTCCCGGCGCAATATGTCGCGCTGACGGCAGAGGCGTTGCGACTTTTTCAGTCGCCCGTTTAAACTGAGGATTAAAATATAGACAGCCGATCGGGATGATCAAGAAAGAAGGCGTGGGATCGTTGATATTTATTTTACAAACGTAAAGTGTTTAGACGATTTCGGTAACGGGCATAAATGATTTGCCGGATTTATTTCTGTAAATATAAATTCCTGTCCTGTCATTTATTGTAATGCAGGATCTTTTCGCTGCCTGGCAGGTAAACCATGGATTGATTTAATGCATGCGGATAAACACTATTGTTTTTTGCCGATGCCGTCGAAGTTTTTGAATTCGTTAGGCTATAACATTCGTGCCGGAATGCCGTGGCGTCAAGTTTGCGGCCATTGCCGAAAGAGAAACTGCATGACGGGACTGACGATGGACCGCTAACTGATCAAGAGGGGGAGTATTATGCAGAAAGATATCCAAGGAGACGCGGATATAACGCAACGCGTTGAAGTGGAGGCTCGGGACATGGATCCGGCCCACAAGCCCGACGAGGAATTTCTGAGAGATCAGGATCTGCGTCCGCCGAGGAAACAGACGATAACGATTCGCCTGGACGCCGATGTGCTGGACTGGTTCAGGCGTCAGGGCCGGGGTTATCAGACACGAATCAACAAGCTGTTGCGTTCTTATATGGAGGCGCATCAAGAGTAGTGAGTGGTGAGTATCAGGAAAGAATTCAGGAGCGGTGCTGGATTCTGGATTTAGGTAGGAAAAAGGCCTACCTACTCCCTACTCAATACTACCTACTTCCAGGTTTTTTCGAATTGGGGTCGACTGGCCCGAATTATCGGTTTGATTTATTATACGCACCCTGAATGCGCCTTAATCCCGATAAACTCATCCCAGGAACCTTGAACAATTCCATGCTGCATTTGCGCGGTGCCGCCGCTTTGTCCGATTTCAGGCGGGAAAAACTTCTGCAAAAAACAAAACGCCTGTTGCTGCCGATACGGGATATTGCCGCCGAGACCGTTTATCTGGCCTGGCTGCGGGAGTCCGGCTCGCCGGAAATCGCCGCGGGATTGCATCCGCGGCTTGAGCGGCTGCTGGACGCGCGCCTGGTCGCCGGGCCGCACGGAGACGAACAGTCGCTTTATGTCATGCCGCGGGCGGGCACGATTTCGCCCTGGTCTTCGAAAGCCACGAATATCGCCCGGAATTGCGGGCTTGATGCCGTTGCCCGTATTGAGCGGGGTACCGTGTATACCTTCCAAGACGGCGTGCCGTTGACCGGGGCGCAGTTGCAGCGGTTCGGCGAGTTGATTCACGACCGCATGACCGAGACGGTGGTATCGGGCCTGGATGATGCGGCCGCGCTGTTCGGGCAGGCGGCCCCGCGGCCGTTGTCGAACGTGCCGGTGCTGGAAGGCGGCCGGCAGGCATTGGAAAGCGCGAATAGGACCCTGGGCCTGGCGCTGGCCGATGACGAAATCGACTATCTGGTTGACAGCTTTCGCGAGTTGGGCCGGGATCCCACCGATGTCGAGCTGATGATGTTCGCACAGGCCAACTCCGAGCATTGTCGCCACAAGATTTTCAACGCCGGTTGGACTATCGACGGCGCCGTCCGCCCGAAATCGCTGTTTCAAATGATCCGGCGGACGCATGAGGCCTCGCCCGACGGGGTAATCACCGCCTATAGCGACAATTCGGCGGTCATTCAGGGGTTTACCGCCAGGCGCTTGCAGATTGACCCGTTGTCGGCGGAGTACCGGACGGTCGACGAGCCTGCACACATTCTGATGAAAGTGGAAACCCACAACCATCCGACCGCGATTTCGCCATTTCCCGGCGCGGCCACCGGTTCCGGCGGCGAGATACGCGACGAGGCGGCCACGGGGCGGGGCGCGCGCGCCAAGGCCGGTTTGTGCGGCTTTTCGGTGTCCAATTTACGCATTCCCGGATTTGAGCAGCGCTGGGAGACGGATTTCGGCCGGCCGGGCCACATTGCCTCGGCGCTGGAGATCATGCTGGAAGGGCCCATAGGCGCCGCCTCCTTTAATAACGAATTTGGGCGGCCGAATATCACCGGTTATTTCCGCACTTTTGAAGACAAGGTGCCGGGGCCGGGTGGCGAGGTGTTGCGCGGGTATCACAAGCCCATCATGATCGCCGGCGGGCTGGGGAATATCCGGTCCACGCAGGTTGCCAAACAGCCTTTGCCGGAAGGCGCCAACATTATCGTACTGGGCGGTCCGGCCATGCTGATCGGCCTGGGCGGCGGCGCGGCCTCGTCGGTGGCGGCCGGCAAGAGCGACCAGACGCTGGATTTCGCCTCGGTGCAGCGCGGCAATCCCGAGATGCAGCGCCGTTGCCAGGAAGTGATCGACCGCTGCGCCGCATACGGCGAGAAAAACCCGATTCTGTCGCTCCACGATGTCGGCGCCGGCGGGCTGTCAAACGCGATTCCGGAGTTGCTGCATGATGGCGGCAAGGGCGGGTTGCTGGAGCTGCGCGAAATACCCAGCGACGAACCGGCGCTGTCGCCGCTGGAGCTGTGGTGCAACGAGTCTCAGGAGCGTTTCGTGCTGGCGGTGACCGACGAGGACTTGCCCCGTTTCCGTGAAATCTGTGAGCGGGAACGTTGCCCGTACGCGGTATTGGGCAAGGCCACGGCCGACATGCGCCTGGTGCTGAACGACCGGTTGTTTGAAAACCGTGCCGTCGACATGCCGTTGAACGTGCTGCTGGGCAAACCGCCGAAGATGCACCGCGATGTCCGCCATCGCCTGCCGCGGCTGAGCGAATTCGAAACGCATTACATTAACCTTGCCGAAGCGACCAACCGCGTGTTGCGCCTGCCCGCGGTGGCCTGCAAATCGTTCCTGATTACCATCGGCGACCGTTCGGTGGGCGGGCTGGTGGCACGCGACCAAATGGTGGGCCCCTGGCAGGTGCCGGTGGCCGATGTCGGTGTGACCACTACCGATTTTCAGGGCTACACGGGCGAAGCCATGGCGATGGGCGAGCGTTCGCCGTTGGCGATTATCGAGCCGGCGGCTTCCGGCCGCATGGCGGTGGGCGAGGCGATCACCAACATCCTGGCCGCCGATATCGAGCGGCTGGGCGATGTCAAATTGTCGGCCAACTGGATGGCGGCGGCCGGTTACAACGGCGATGATGCCGCGCTTTACGATACTGTCAGGGCGGTTGGCGAGCAGCTCTGTCCGCAACTGGGCATCGCCATCCCGGTGGGCAAGGATTCGCTATCGATGCAGACCGTCTGGCGGCAGGCCGGCTGCCGGCGGGAGATGACCGCACCGCTGTCATTGATCGTGTCGGCGTTCGCGCCGGTGCGGGACGTGCGTCGAACACTGACACCGCAATTGCACATCGATGCCGGCAAAACCGATTTGATCCTGATTGATCTGGGCAGCGGCAAAAACCGTATGGGTTGTTCGGCACTGGCGCAGGTATTCCGGCAGGTCGGCCATGAGGTGCCCGACCTGGAGGAGCCGCAGCGCTTTAAAGGGTTTGTGTCCGCGATCCTCGAGTTGAAGCGCCAGGAGCTGATACTGGCGTATCACGACCGCTCCGACGGCGGCTTGTTTGTTACGCTGTGCGAAATGGCATTCGCCTCGCATTGCGGTATTACGCTCAATCTGGACGGCTTCGGCAGCAGCCGGCGTATTGCTGCGCTGTTCAACGAGGAACTGGGCGTGGTGATACAGACCCGGGAAGAGGACCGGCCGCGCATCCGCCGGCTGCTGAAAAAGTTCGGCATCGAATCGATGGCGCACTTTATTGGCTGGCCGAACCACAACGATCAGTTGTTGATCCGCGAAAGCGGCGAGACGCTGTTCGTGGAGAGCCGCGCCAACCTGCAGCATGTCTGGAGCGAAACGTCTTACCGCATGCAGGCGCTGCGGGATAATCCGCGCTGCGCCGGGCAGGAACTGCAGACCGTCTCCGACCCGGACAACACCGGCCTGCACGTTCACCTGACGTTCGAACCGCAGGCTGGTTCTGATGCGCCACTTGTTTTACCGCGTGCTCCGCACACGGGCGCCGGCGTCAGACCGAAAGTCGCCATTCTGAGAGAGCAGGGCGTCAACGGTCATATGGAAATGGCTGAAGCGTTCCGACGAGCCGGATTCACCGCGATCGACGTGCACATGAGCGATTTGCGCGAAGGCCACGTGCGGTTGAGCGAGTTCAAGGGGCTGGCGGCCTGCGGCGGGTTCTCTTACGGTGACGTATTGGGCGCCGGCGGCGGCTGGGCCAAATCCATTCTGTTCAGCGAGCGGCTCAGTGATGAATTCCAGGCGTTTTTCAACAGGGAGGATACCTTCGGGCTGGGTGTCTGCAACGGCTGTCAGATGATGGCTCACCTGGCGGAACTGATTCCCGGCACCGGGCACTGGCCGCGGTTCGTACGAAACGAATCCGAACAGTTCGAAGCCCGTTTGAGCATGGTCGAGGTTGTGAACTCGCCGTCGATCCTGCTGCGCGGTATGGCCGGTTCGCGCCTGCCGGTGGTTGTCTCGCACGGTGAGGGGCGTGCCCGTTTCAACGGTGAATTGCCGGAACAGGGCGTCGCGCTGCGTTACGTCGACAACCGGGGCAGGCTGACGGAAGCGTATCCTTATAATCCCAACGGTTCACCGGCCGGCATCACGGGCCTGACCAACGCCGACGGCCGCTTTACGATCATGATGCCGCATCCCGAACGCGCGTTCCGTACCGTGCAGCTCTCCTGGCATCCCGAAGACTGGGGCGAGGACAGCCCCTGGATGCAGCTGTTCAGAAATGCGTGGCGCTGGGTGGCGGGCTGAAGCGGGTATCGAAGCCGTTCAGGGCGTTATCGAATTTTTGCGGCAACCTTTACGTCAGTAGTTGTACACCCCGTCTCCATGCTTTCCAAAAACTACGCGCTGTAGGACGAGAGATTCGGGTATGAATCAAAAGTAATTGGCAGCATTAACATCTTGATGCTGAAAACTCGGGTAAATTTTGGATGGCATTCAATGAAATCCCGCAAGGGAATACCGACATTAAAAATAATATTGCGAAAAATATCGCAAGTTTTTTTTTAACAACCTTGCTTGTATTTAAAAAACGTCTAATATTTCTCTACCGGTTGTTTAATCCAGGTTTAAAAGATTGTCGTCAAGAATTTTTGACGGAGTCCGGAAAAAAGAAGCGATGTATGGGCCTGGACGAGTTTGCCGGCAACGGCAACCCGAGTACGTGCGATCGATCAGCGATACCGGTTTGGATTCCCGTGAGAGCCTGCGTGATTCCGCACACGAGGCCCCAGTAGGGGAGGGGAATGGGACGGGAATCGTGGCACGCCGAGCGGTCTTTTGATCCTGAGATCATGGCGGCGTTTGAAATTTGCCGGCCGATCGCTGATCGACGCCTTTAATAAAAGCAAGTATTTAAGTATTAAGCATTAAAGTATTTGAGTATGGAAGTGCGTGACTTAAATACTTCCATACTCTTATACTTTTATTCTGTCTTTTAAGTAAGTATTAAAGTATTTGGAGTATGGAAACGGCGGCACCCTGAATACTTCAATACTTTTATACTTCAATACTGTTTTTTTCTAAGCAATTTTTTTGTATTTGATGCGTTGCGGCTGGTTGACGTCGGTGCCCTTGCGGCGCTTGAGATCGGCCGCGTAGTCGGCGTAGTTGCCTTCGAACCAGACCACCTGGCTGTCGCCTTCGAACGCCAGGATGTGGGTGGCGATGCGATCCAGGAACCAGCGGTCGTGCGAGGTGACCATCACGCAGCCGGGGAAATCCAGCAATGCTTCTTCCAGGGCACGCAACGTTTCCACGTCCAGGTCGTTGGTCGGTTCGTCGAGTAGCAGCAGGTTGCCGCCGCTGCGCAGCAGCTTGGCCAGGTGCACGCGGTTGCGTTCACCGCCGGACAGATCGCCGACCCGTTTCTGTTGGTCACCACCCTTGAAGTTAAAGCGGCCGACGTAGGCGCGCGACGGCGTTTCGTACTGGCCCACCTGGATGATGTCCTGGCCGTCGGCGATTTCCTCCCACACGGTTTTTTTCGCGTCCAGCGCGTCGCGGCTCTGATCGACGTAGGCGATCTGCACGGTTTCGCCGATGCTGATGTCGCCGCTATCGGGCTGTTCCTGGCCGGTCAGCAGACGGAATAGCGTGGTTTTGCCGGCGCCGTTGGGCCCGATCACGCCGACGATACCGCCCGGGGGAAGCCGGAAAGTCAGGTCTTCGTACAGCAGCTTGTCGCCGTAGGCCTTGCGGACGTTGGTAAACTCCACCACCTTGTCGCCCAGGCGCGGACCGGGCGGGATATAAAGGTCTTTGGTTTCGCTGCGTTTCTGGTATTCCTTCGAAGACAGTTCCGCGAAACGGTTAAGACGGGCCTTGCTCTTGGCGTGGCGGCCTTTCGGGTTGCTGCGGACCCATTCCAACTCGGCTTCCATGGCCTTGCGGCGGGCGGATTCCTGTTTTTCCTCCTGCGCCAGGCGCTTTTCCTTCTGTTCGAGCCAGGAGGAATAATTGCCCTCCCAGGGAATGCCGTGACCGCGGTCCAGTTCCAGGATCCAGCCGGCGGCGTTATCCAGAAAGTAGCGGTCGTGAGTGACAGCCACCACGGTGCCCGGATATTCCTGTAAATAGCGTTCCAGCCAGGCCACCGACTCGGCATCCAGGTGGTTGGTGGGTTCGTCCAGGATCAGCATGTCCGGGGCCGACAACAACAGACGGCACAGCGCCACCCGCCGGCGTTCGCCGCCGGACAGTCTGGTGACATCGGCGTCCCAGGGGGGCAGGCGCAGCGCGTCGGCGGCGATTTCGAGCTTGCGGTCGATCTCCCAGGCGTCGGCGGCCTCGATGGCGTCCTGCAGCTCGGCCTGTTCGGCCAGCAGCGCGTTCATTTCCTCGTCGCTCATCGGCTCGGCGAACTTCATGCTGACTTCGTTGAAACGGTCGACCAGTTGTTTCAGTTCACCCAGGCCTTCCTCGACGTTGCCGCGCACGTCCTTGGATTCGTCCAGCGCCGGTTCCTGCGACAGGTAACCGATTTTGATGCCGGGCTGGGGGCGGGCCTCGCCGATAATATCGGTGTCGACACCGGCCATAATCCGCAGCAGCGTGGATTTACCCGCGCCGTTATAGCCGAGCACCCCGATCTTGGCGCCGGGAAAGAAACTCAGCGAGATGTCTTTCAGTATTTCGCGTTGCGGAGGGACGATTTTGCCCACTCCCATCATGGTGTACACGTATTGAGCCATTCGTACTCCTGTTGAATCCGGTCCCGTAAAAGCAGCCCGGTATTATGGGCAAAACCGCCATCCGGCGCTACCGGCAACGCGTTTCAGCGCGGCTGTCCGGGCTCTGCAAACGTTATTTGCGCCTTCGGCTTACGATGGCCGCTTCTTTTGTTCTATATCAAGGTTTCGAGTGATCGGAACGTGCAAACTGCCAAACAGGTTAGACATCTTCCAGGACGGCATAAATATTTATGCGGTACGGATATATTCATGCTTCAACGATCCTTCATGGGAAACTTCGAATCGCACTTATGCTGTTTTTTGTTTAAGTGGGTCGGCTTTTGGGGAAATAGTGCAGAAAAGCATGGAACCATTCAGCCCTTCTTTCTTCACAGTATGCGGCCCTTGGGATCACAAGCATGCCGGGCTTGTTTTCGGCATATACTGAGTTAAACTCTTTAAGAACCATTTCTCTAATGAGAAATAAAGGAGATTGGATGCTGTCAATCCGGCCGCAGGAAAATCTTTCAACGGATATCAGTCAAGCTGGTTCAACGTGCACTAATCTTAGCGATCTTTTCATTTCCTATCTTGAGCAACTGGGTGTCGAGTACGTTTTCGGCGTGCCGGGCGGTGCGATAGAACCTTTATATAATGCCCTGGCCCGCAGCGAGCGGCGCGGCAGCGTGCGGCCGATCGTGGCCCGGCATGAAACCGGCGCGGCGTTTATGGCGCACGGCTATTACATGAGCAAGCGGCGGCTCGGCGTGTGTTGCGCCACCACCGGCCCGGGAGCCACCAATATGTTAACGGGAGTGGCCACCGCCTACGAAAACAACGGGCCCATGCTGGTCATCACGGCGCAAACCGCCATGTCGCATTTTGGGCGCGGTGCGTTTCAGGAATCTTCCGATACCAGCATCAACACTACCGGCATGTTCCAGTACTGCACGAGCTACAACAGCCTCGTGTCGCACGCAAGCCAGTTCGAGCACAAGCTGTATGCGGCGATCATGACTGCATACCAGACGTCCACACCGTCGCACTTGAGCATTCCCTTGGACATATTCCGCAGCTCCAGCGGCATCGAGAAGCCCTCTTATGATCTGTCCGGATTGATGCACCCCACGCGCAGACTGGATGCAGAGCAGTTGGATAAACTCCGTGACTTGCTGTTGAGCAGCGAAAATCCGGTATTCGTTATCGGCGAGGGTTGCATAGACGCGATCGGCACCATCCTCAGCGTGGCCACGCTGTTGCAGGCCAAAGTGGTAACCACGCCGCATGCCAAGGGGTTGGTCAGCCCTTATCATCCGTTGTTTCGCGGGGTTATCGGTTTTGCCGGTCATAGCACCGCCCAGAGTCTGCTGGCCGATGCGAGCGTTGACCTGGTAATAGCTATCGGTACCGGGCTTAGCGAGTGGGCTAGCAACAACTGGGATGCCAATACCTTGATGAACGAGAAGCTGGTGCACGTGGAGTTTCTCGAGCGGCGCTTTGCGTATTCGCCCATGGCGCGTATGCACGTCAGCGGCGATATCGGCCTGGTGTTTGACAAAATCCTCTCAGGTATTTTTTCCTCGCAAAAGGCCAAATTGTTACGCGAGAAGAACAGAAAGATGCCGGAGAGCCGGGATAAACCCCGAAGACATTTTCATACCAATGAGGAGAAAAAATGCACTTCGGATGCCGTCCCCGTCAAACCGCAACGCCTGATGCACGAGCTCACTTCCTTGTTTCCGCCCCACACCTGTTATCTGGCGGACGTTGGCAACAGCTTTTCAGGGTCGGTGCACTATTTACACCCCTACGATAGGCGGTTAAGCGGTGAACGCAAGCGGGGTTACGGCGTTTACCACTCCTGCTTCGAGTTCGCGCCCA